>JBATNE010000035.1:0-2257 GCA_049290195.1 Candidatus Zixiibacteriota bacterium | reverse complement strand
GTATAGGCAGGAGTACAACTATCTAATTTGTTCTAATGAGAGGCCAGAAGGTCTTGGGCCATACAGGGTTGGCGGTATTGGCGACCCGCTAACTTTTACGATTGTTCGATTAGGTGAGGCAACATATAGGTTTGGTGGATGGCATTTCTCACAGCAAAGACATCGTGGAAAAGTCCAGGAAATTAAAGCTAAAGTCGGCGATGTAGTATGTGTTAATAATAATACAAGATACCTGAAAAGATCATTACAATCCTCAATTGGAACAGGCGAACGATTAGTTTTAGACTTTTTTACTAGAGATGTTATGTTTCCTGGCGGAAACGAGATGTGAGGGGTGGTATGCTTGCGTTAATAGTAATACCGTGATATAATATATTTATGGCGATAGAATTAATTAGCCTTTTTGAAAGGCCAGAATTAGCACCAGAAATTTATGATTTAGATCGAAGGAATTTAGAAAATCTATCCAGATATAGTCTAGGTCCTGTTTGTTTAGATATTGTGGAATTTAGGGCAAAGGTAGCTTCTGCTATAAATTTAACGCTTGATAGTAACAGCAAATTTGTAGACATACGAGCAATTATGGATGAAGATGCTGTTGTTGGGTGTCTAGATATCGTATATTGTCCAGATAAGCCAGACAGAAGAACCATTGGTTACACTGTTGACGTAGACGGTGGTCATGGTAATAAAGGGTATGCAAAACATGCAGTCGAGCTATTATCTTCGAGATTACTCATAGACGGCGAAATAGACTTTTTAGAAGCTTTTGTACATCCAAATAACATTTACAGTAGAAGGGTCATGGATTTTGCAGGATTCACAGTTGATAATGCTACTAGAACTAAAAACGAACTCAGGTATATTAGGTTGGCTGAAGATTTCTAAGTTGGATTAATCCTGTAGAAATCCACCAGATTGGTGTTGCCACAGACGGGCGTAGAGCCCGTTTTTTATTTTTATCAGGTCCTTGTGTGTGCCTGTCTCTACGATTTTTCCCTCGTCTAAAACTATTATTCTGTCCATTTTCTGGATTGTACTTAAACGGTGGGCGATAACAATTGTAGTTTTGTCTTTCATGAGTTGCCATAGTGCGTCTTGAATCAAAATTTCGCTTCCAGAATCCAATGCAGATGTTGCTTCGTCTAATACCAGTATTGGTGCGTTTTTAAGCATTGCGCGGGCTATGGCGACTCTCTGACGCTGTCCGCCGGATAATTTAGTGCCTCGCTCACCAACCAATGTGTCGTATTTGTTTTTTAATTCTTTTACGAATTCATGGGCGTGAGCTTTTACGGCTACCGCTTCTATTTCTTCATGCGTAGCCGAAGGGTTACCGTATTTGATATTGTCTAGAATGCTTCGATGAAACATCTGCGGATCTTGAGGCACATAGCTTATCGATTGTCTTAAGTGGTGGCGGGTCATGCCGGTGATATTCACCCCATCTATGGATATTTCACCCCCCGTAATGTCTTCAAACCTTAGAAGAAGTTTAGTGAATGTGCTTTTGCCTCCACCAGAAGGTCCTACTAGGGCAATTTTTTCACCTTTTTTAATGTTTAGGTTTAAATTTTTAAATAGCTTTTTGTTAGATTCTGAGTTGTATGTAAAGTCTACTTTAGCGAAGTTAATTTCACCGTTTTCTATTGGTGCATTATTTGGATTTGTTGGGTCCATAATCTTTGGGTCTTCAAGTAACAATTCTGTAAATTGTGCGGCGTCCGATAATGAGTTTTCGATATTTCGATATATTCTGTTGAATTCCCAAAGTGTACGTGTGGCTTGTCCAAAGTAACTAAACGTCAGAAAAATTGTAGCAATTTGTGCGCTATTTTTACCGATAGTTATTGCTAGCATTAGTCCTGCTACGTTTATGGCTACATAAATTGGCGATATCGTCGCGTCTATCTTGAGCGTATGGTAATCCCACGATTTTCTAGTTTTGTGCACCAAGTCATTTACTAATTCTTCGTGGCGTTTTAGTTCATTTTGCTCTTTAGAAAACGCATGTACAGCTGGCATGTTTGTAATAACGTCGGCTACGTGGCCGGCCATTGTATTGGCTGCTTCTTCTCTACTGTTTATTAATCTTTTTCTTCTACGAGCAAGGGGGATAATAATCGCAATTACAGCACTCGTAGTAGTTAGTAAAAGAAGCATCAATAGGTAGGATTTTTGCCACAGTACAAACAAAACAAATATAAATGGCATAAAATTAGAAAAAATTGAAAATGTTAGTGTATCATTAAAAAGT
>JBATNE010000034.1:0-1904 GCA_049290195.1 Candidatus Zixiibacteriota bacterium | reverse complement strand
GTCCGGCGTTCGCTCTACAAAGGGACGTTCGTCTCTCCGAAGTCGAAGAGGTCGGTCAGGCGGGTCATCATGTCGGTGACGCTTAAGGCGTATCTCGAGCAACACCGGTTGCTGGCGCCGAAATCGGAGCTCGAACTGGTTTTCTGCACTGAAGAAGGACGACCAATCGACCCGGACAATATGGTGAAACGGGAGTTTTGGACTGCACTGGAAAGAGCCGGAATTAGACGCATACGCTTCCATGACCTAAGGCACACATTTGCCACGCTTCTCATTGCCAATGGGGAGAATATCAAGTTCGTGCAGTATCAACTTGGTCACGCTTCGGCGACGACCACACTTGATCGATACGGACATGTTTTCCCCGGAACGCAAAATCAAGCGGCCGAGAGATTGGATTTTTCAGTTTTTGGAAATTCTGTTAGAAAACTGTTAGAAAATACGGTCTCTGAGGCAAATCCCCCAAAAAAAGAAACCTCCGAAGTCGTTAGCTTTCAGAGGTTTAAGTTTGGTGGCGGGGGTAGGATTTGAACCTACGACCTTCGGGTTATGAGCCCGACGGTCGATTTCCGGAGTTCATTTCCGCTCGCCTCTTGTCGTTCAATAACTTAGAGCGGCGACCTTCCGTGGCTAAGAGAGCGGCCCGAAGGTTTATCTCTAACACCTCCCGGTGTTTCACTTGAGAACATAGGTGATTATTACTTCTAAGGGAAGCAAAGATCTCTGGTAAACTGAAAATTCTCGATCACCCATCGTGGAATCGTCATCGCGCACCATAGTGTTGAAGATGAAATTGGCATCGCTCATCGTTCGATTGCGTCATCTATGACGGCCCGGAGATCACCGGTCTCATCAATTTGCCACTTGTCAATTGCGGGGTCGTCATCCAATCGAAGGGCAACTGCAGTCGCAACAAAATGGTCCTGGTCACCCGTAATAATGTAGGAATAGCGAGCGGACTTCATGATTTCAACACCGATGGTATCAAAGGCGAATGAGTTGTTCTTGTCGGCCACGGTCGAAGCTGCGGGGATCCAATAGCTGTCATTGTTCTGAAAATGAGATCGCTCTAGCATGTAGATTTGGTGCAGCAATTCCTTAGCCTCGGTTTGCTTCGCACGAACCGTAGAACTCATGTATTGGGGGATGGCGATTCCCGCAAGTATCCCGATTATCACCAGCACAATGAGAAGCTCCAGGAGCGAAAAGCCCCTGTTATCTTTGAGTCGGCGATTGATGTGACGGATTCTTGAAGTACTCATAGTCATTCCTCACCACAACACGAATGCTGTCCCGCTGGTTTCTAGGAGACAAGATGGCTACCCATAGCTCATATAGGCCACTGGGTCGGTTACTGTTCACCTGTCCAAATATCGTGTCCGAGCTGATTTCTCGCAATGGGATTCTCGCTAGTCTTAGGCTCGTGAGTTGAAAGCCCGGTCGCAGGAGATCTCTGCCGCCTCGAACCAACCGGTGACCGCGCAAGCTGTACGTGGTAACCAGTCGTTCACGATCTACAATCTGGACTGTATCCCCTGCAGATCGAATTCTGTAGGCTCTTGAGAGTCTTGGCGCCAGCTCCAAGCGGACAAACGCCAGTTCCTCTGCCAATGAGTCACGCTGCTGCCAATTGGTCACGAATTTCTGAACGAAGATGCTGGCTGACACCATGCCGACCAGCAGGATCGACGAGATCGCCAGCGCAACGATCAACTCCACCAAGGTGACACCTCGGCTATTCTTGAGGTACCGCGAGGGCATCATATAGTTGGACGATCTGTCTCTTGGATGTGCTTCGAGACACGGCGACGCTGATTGAGAGAAGGTTCCCAGAGTGAGACACCTGTCGCTCGACCCGGTACTGAATTCCGGATTGGCTGATTACTGTGTCCAGAGCCATTGTG
>JBATNE010000033.1:0-7180 GCA_049290195.1 Candidatus Zixiibacteriota bacterium | reverse complement strand
GGCTGAGGGTCGCGGTTGTTGGGTGGACGACACTTCAGGATGTTGGCGATAAAGACATCTTTGCGCGACAGCTGAATCGCCGCCATAATCTTGTCCAGGAGCTGTCCCGCCGCTCCAACAAACGGCTCTCCCTGGGCATCTTCCTGGGCCCCGGGGGCCTCGCCGATGAACATCAGACGGGCGTTTGGATTACCTACTCCGTAGACAAATTTATTTCGAGTTGCCCCAAGCGGGCATTTCATGCAGGTCTTGATCGTATCGCAGTGAGATTCGATGGATCCATAGGTCGCAGGTCCGAGCGGCGACTTGAGCCCACGCGTCGGTGTCTCGGCGCCAAACAGACTCTCTGGAGCGGCAATTGATTCAGCCGGGCGGACGATCGTAACCGCCGGCAGTTTCTTTGGCTCTGTTCTTGCCTTCCGTGACAATATTACTTCTTCCGTTCCGAGTTCAATCTGCGCCTTGAGAGCCCGGCGCACGAGGTTCCTGATGTCCGCAGAATCTTCGCTCATCGTGCTGTCTTCGCTGTCGAAGGTCCCGCGTTGAGCATCACGGCCGCCCGTTCCAACAGTCGCTGAGCGACTTCGCCTTTGGACATGAGCGGCCAATGGTCAGCTTGTCTGTCTGATCCAATGATCGTCACCTGGTTGGTATCGTGATCAAACGCCGCACCTGCTGTTTTTGGATTGTTGACGACAATCAAATCGAGCTGCTTTTCGGTCAATTTCTTGATGGCGTTCTGTTCATCGTTGTCCGTTTCGACTGCAAAGCCGATCACGACCTGCCCGGACTTCCTGATCCCGGCTACGGCCCTGAGTATGTCGGATGTCGGCTCCAAGGTCAACTGCCGGGCATCTGAAGTCCGCTTTATTTTGCTGTCGGCAGGACTTGACGGGGTGAAGTCCGAAGGGGCTGCCGCCATCACAAGCAAATCAGCCTGCGGGAATTGAGCCATCACCGCCGCATGCATTTCCGCTGTCCGTTCCACGCGAATGACCGAAACGTCCCGGGGCGCTGCCAGTGACACCGGACCGCTGATGAGCGTGACCTGGGCACCGAGGGTCTGTGCGGCCTGAGCTATGGCATAGCCCATTTTGCCCGACGAACGGTTGGAGATGTAGCGTACGGGGTCGATTGGTTCGCGGCAAGGTCCGGCGGTGACGAGGACTCTACGACCGGCTAGGAGTTTTTTTTTTGACGCGTCCTCGAAGAACCGCGTGACGGACTCGAATAGTTCCTGTGGCTCAACCATTCTGCCAACCCCAAACTGCTTCTCCGCCATCTCCCCTTCGGCCGGGCCGACAAAATGATAACCGAGATCTTTGAGCGTATGGTAGTTGCGTTGAGTAATCGGATTTTCCCACATACCGGGATTCATCGCCGGAGCAATCATGATCGGTTTGGTCGAGGCACAAATGACCGTGGTCAGGAGGTCATCGGAGATTCCCGATGCTATCTTTCCAAGAAAATTGGCGGTGGCCGGTGCGACTACCACCAGATCGGCCCAGTTGGCGAGATCGATGTGTCTCGTACCAACAAATTCCCGCTCGGCGAACATGGCAGTATAGACCTGGTGGCGGGAGACCGTCTCCATCGTCAGAGGAGTTATTAGTTTTGTCGCGGCGTCGGTCATGATGACACGAACTTCGACCTCCGCCTTTCCGAGCGCACGCACGAGATACGGCACTTTATAACAGGCTATGCCGCCGGTCATTCCGACCAGCACTTTTTTTCCTGCTAACGACATATTCCTCAGTTGATATTGAGTGACGGGTCAATCTTGGAGTCGAACACCGATGGTGCATCCGGTTCAGTGACTTCGTCGAAGAGCACTGCCGATGCAATTGCCTTTATCTGATCCATGGAAATCGGTCGTCCCCCGTAATTGAGCGTCCGTTCCAGCACAGCTTCGAGCTGCTCATCGTCGATTACTTTGAGATTGATCAGCTTGATCAGGAAACCAAATGCTTCCGGCGGAAGCTGCAAGCGTTCGTACGGTGTCAGAACACGATTGGAGAAATGCTCCAATGGGAAGTCAGTAAAGAACGTCTCCGATGAACCGTCGAATCGATCGACCACCCAGGTATATGCTGATTTGATTTCTGACTGCGAGTAGCCGAGATTGCGGAGATCCGAAGACACTTCTTCGACATCCGGAAGCCCGCCATTATTCTCACGCATTTGATCCATGAGATAGACGACTATTTCCAGAATTCGGTTACCCATTATGTGCTCCAACTCGCTCCGTGTTTCGAGTGTCTATTATACGTTTTTCCGGTGCAATGAGCAATATCATATTCGACCAAACTGATTGTCGGGCAATATTATCTGTTATCCACACCGTAACCTGTTGGCAATGGTTCAGCTACTGCAATCTTCCACAAAAAAGTACGCCAATATCCTGATTGGATATTGGCGCTTTGCGTCCAAATGTGATATAAGCGGGCACTAGTGTTTGAAATGCCTCACTCCGGTAAAGACCATTGCTACGCCGGCTTTGTCGGCTGCGGCGATCACTTCTTCGTCCCCTTTGGAGCCACCGGGCTGGATGACGGCGGTAACACCGGCATCGGTAGCAACTTGAAGTCCATCGGCCATTGGAAAGAAGGCATCAGAAGCGAGTACCGCTCCTTTGGCGCGATCCCCTGCCCGCTTGACAGCAAGGAATGACGAGTCCACTCGAGACGTCTGTCCCATCCCGATTCCGACAGTGGCATTTCCCCTGGCAATGACGATGGCATTCGATTTGGTGTGCTTAACGACCTTCCAGGCGAACAAGAGTGACGCAAGTTCATCACTGGTCGGAGCTTTCTTCGTCACGACTTTCAGATCTGCCTGGGCCATGACGTGGTCATCGGCATCCTGAGCGAGTAGACCGCCCTGCAGGAATCGGTAGGTCATCATTCCTTTGCGGCGTCCATGCAGGATGTCCGGAAGTTCCAGGAGCCGTCGGGTCTTCTTTTTTGTCAGCAGCGCGAGGGCTTCTGCCGAGTACGATGGCGCCAGGATACACTCCACAAACGGCGTTTCATGGAGCAGCTCAGCGGCCGCCATGTCGATCTCTTTGTTGAGACCAATGATTGAACCATAGGCCGAGAGCGGGTCGCTGTCATAGGCAGCCCTGTATGCTTCGGCGATCGTCTTCCCCACCGCGGCGCCACAGGGATTGGCATGCTTCAGGACGCAGGAGAACGGTTCGCTGAAGTCCAACAGCATTTCAAGGCAGGTGTCGAGATCATTGTAGTTGTTGTACGAGAGTTCTTTGCCTGCCAGGATTTTTGCTCGAAGCAGAGTCGGTGCAGGAAATGCCGGATCGCCATATAGCGATGCCGACTGGTGCGGGTTTTCGCCGTACCGAAGTGATGATTCTCGTACATAGTTCAGCTGCAGGCTGCGGGGAAACTTGGATTCCTCGCTGCCGGCTGGTTTCATCACTCGATCAAAGTAGGCCGCTACGGCGGCATCATAGTCAGCAGTATGGGCATAGACTTTTCGAGCGCAGTCTTTTCTAAATTCCGCGGTCGTGCTGCCGTTGTTCTTCTGAATCTGTTCAAGCACGGTCGGGTAGTCGGCCGGGTCGCACAGCACCGTCACAAACGGGAAGTTCTTGGCAGCGGCTCTCAGCATCGAAGGTCCGCCGATATCGATGTTCTCGACAATCTCTTCTTCGGTGGCGGTCGGCTTGGCGACCGTCTGCTTGAAGGGATACAGATTGACGATTACCAGGTCGATCCCTTTGAAGTCGGCCTGCTGCATCTGCTCGATATGTTCCTGTTCGTCCCGTTTGTACAGGATCCCCGCGTGTATTTTGGGATGGAGCGTCTTGACCCGACCATCGAGAATTTCCGGCGAGCCGGTGAAGGTCGAGACCGACACTGCGTGGATGCCGGCATCACGAAGGGTTTTCAGCGTTCCGCCGGTCGATATGATCTCTACTTCGAGTTCGTCCAGGACGCGGCACAAATCGACCAGCCCTGATTTGTCCGATACCGAGACCAATGCCCGCTTAATCTTGCCCGTTGCACTCACTTCACACACTCCCTGTCAATAGACGCTGCGCTTCGCGATATCTCGCCGACGAGGCTGCGATGACATCGTCCGGCAATTTTGGCGCCGGCGGTTTCTTGTTCCATCCGGTCGTTTCCAGGTAGTCCCGTATTGGCTGTTTGTCAAACGACGGTTGACCTTTGCCGGGTTCGTATTTATCGACCGGCCAGAACCGACTTGAGTCGGGCGAGAGCACTTCGTCTATCAGAATAAACGTACCGTTCTTGAATCCAAATTCGAACTTGGTGTCGGCAATGATGATGCCCCGAGTCAGCGCATAGTCGGCCGCCTTCTGATAGACGGCGATTGACTTATCACGACAGAGTTCAGCGGTGTCCTTGCCGACGAGCGCGATCAAGTGAGCATATGAGATGTTTTCGTCGTGACCGTCATCGTTCTTGGACGATGGTGTGAAGAGCGGAGTCGGCAGTTTGTCGGATTCGCGCAGGTTAGGCGGGAAGTCAAATCCATGCACGGTATTCGAACCGGTCTTTCGTGCCTGCAACAGCTCCTTCCACATCGAACCGGAGATATAGCCGCGCACGATACACTCGGCATCGATTCGGTCGGCCTTGGTGACGATCATCGAACGGCCGTCGAGCACGTCGCGATAGGCTCTCAGAGGGGCCGGATACTCATCGACCTTTGCTGTGATCAGGTGATTGGCGACGACATCTTTGAGGAAGTCGAACCAGAACAGCGAGGTCTGGTTCAGGACACGTCCCTTGCCGGGGATTCCGTTCGGCATGACGACATCGAACGCGGAGATGCGATCCGAGGCAATAAACAGAAGCGAATCGCCAAGGTCGTAGATGTCCCGCACTTTTCCACGACGGATGAGCGGGTACTCCTTGATTTCTGTGGTGAGAACTACCTGTTCCATCAGATTCCGTATTCTCCTTTAATCAGTTTATTCAATGCGATTGGGTACAGCTCGTGTTCTTTGTCGAGCACACGGGCCGCCAGCGTTTCCGGGGTATCGTCCGGAAGGACGTCGACACGCGCCTGTTCGAGTATTCTGCCGTGGTCATATATCTCATCGACGAGGTGGACGGTCGGTCCCGATTCTGTTTCGCCGTTGGCGATAACCGCTTCATGCACAAAGTGACCATACATCCCCTTTCCGCCGTATCTGGGGAGCAAAGCCGGGTGGATATTCACCACGCGGTCAGGATACGCCTTGAGCACGGCGATCGGGATCATTTTCAAATATCCGGCGAGGGCGACATAATCGACCTGGTGCGATCCCAGTTCCTCCATCAGTGCCTTGTCGGCATCGTGAGGCGTGGGATGGTTCTTCTTCACGAACACGAACGTATCAATCTTTTGCACTTTGGCCCGGGTGAGCCCATACGCTTCCTGGTTGCTCGATACGACCAGCACGATCTGGGCATCGAGGGTGCCGGCTTTGGAGGCATCGATCAGTGCCTGCAGGTTTGAGCCATTACCAGAAATGAAGACCGCCACTCGGGTTTTCTGTGATGACATCTCAGACACCCAGCCGTTCCTTGAGCAGTTGGTTCACGATTTCCGGATTCGCCTGTCCTTTGGTCTCTTTCATGACTTGCCCGACAAAGAAGCCGAAGAGGTTGCTCTTCCCTGACTTCAGTTTGGCAACATTGTCCGGATTGGCGGCGATGATCCGTTCGACAATCGGGATCAGAGCGCTCTCATCGGATATCTGTACCAACCCCAGGGCGGCGATGATCTCCGACGGTTTGCGGCCGGAGACGGTCATTTCTTCGAACACGGTCTTGGCGATCTTGCCGGAGATTTCGCCGGAGGCGACTTTGTTTACCAGTTCGGCCATCATTGAAGGTCTGATCTTGTATGCGGATATCTCCTCGCCGGTTTTGTTCAGGACGCCGAGCAACTCTGTCTGTATCCAGTTCGATGCAGCCACACCATCTTTGGTCTGCTGCATGGTCTCTTCATAGTAGTCCGCCAACTCCTTGCTGTCAGTGAGGACATTGGCATCATATTCCCGCAGTCCGTACTGAGCAACGAATCGCTTCGCTTTCTGGGACGCCAGTTCAGGCAGTGAACTGCGCACTGCTGATATCCAGGCGTCATCAATCTGGAGATTCAGCAGGTCAGGCTCCGGGAAGTAGCGATAGTCGTGCGATTCTTCCTTAGACCGCATCGCCTCGGCGACCTGTTTCTTCTCATTCCAAAGAAGCGTTTCCTGAACCACCGTGCCACCAGATTTGATCAAATTGATCTGGCGGTCGATCTCATATTTGAGCGCCCGTTCGACCCCCTTGAAGCTGTTCATGTTCTTCAGTTCTGTGCGGGTGCCGAACTTTTCGGTTCCGGCCGGCCGGACTGAGACGTTGGCGTCGCACCGAAGGTGGCCCTTTTCCATATCGCCAGAACAGATACCGAGATACTGAACCGTCTGTTTAAGCTTCACCAGGTAACCATATGCCTCTTCGGGGCTTCGGATATCAGCCTCGGTCACAATTTCGATCAGCGGTGTGCCACATCGGTTGAGGTCGATCCGCGTGGTCGGCTCGCCGTGCTCGGGGTGGAGCGATTTGCCGGCATCCTCTTCGAGATGGATTCGGATCAGCCGGACGATCTTCTCTTCGTCCCCCAATCGATACCGAATCTCTCCCCCTTCGCCGATCGGTTTGTCGTACTGAGAGATCTGGTACCCTTTTGGAAGGTCGGGATAGAAGTAATTCTTTCGGGCAAAGACAGAGCCTTGACCGACCTTTCCGCCAGTAGCCAGGATTGCCCGCATGGCGAACTCGACGGCCTTTCTGTTGAGGACCGGCAGTGCGCCCGGAAGCCCGAGGCAGACAGGACAGGTCAGACTGTTGGCAGGATCGCCGTATGCGACTTTGCAGCCGCAGAAGATCTTGCTTTCAGTGAGAAGCTGTGCGTGGACTTCCAGCCCGATGACCGGTTCGAACCCGTCGTATATGGCCAATTCCCTATCCTTCCAAAAGCGGGAATATAGGGGGTCGCCTGCGCTTGTCAACTCGATAGGCTCCAGGCGAATTTCATTCTGTCAGGCGGGTTTTCCAGGCGCCAAAGATAGTCTCCCGGCCATTGGAACATATATAACGTGGAGCCGTTTACTCTACCTATGAAGAATTACGCAGCTACCCTCCTATTAGTGCTGGGC
>JBATNE010000032.1:0-10946 GCA_049290195.1 Candidatus Zixiibacteriota bacterium | reverse complement strand
TTGTAAATGTGCAGGGCGTACTGGTTCCATGTACTACATGGCGGAGAGGCAGGGATTCTCTGGGTCCTATTCGTGTAACTTATTGACCTATAGCTAAATACGGGCCATGTCGATGCAGCACAATTATTTCGTAATGTAGACTGAGATAGACCAAGAAACGGGGCAAAACGTCGCTTTCGACGGGCTTCCGGCACAAGTTTGGCACAAAGAAGAAGAGCGGCTTAATGCCGCTCTCCTATCGTATCAAATGGATGAATTTGCGTCACGGACAACTCGGCAGCACGTACCCGCCACCGGTGAGGTAGCTGACAAGGGCTGAAAGGTCAGCAAGATCCACTCCGCCCATAGTGTTTACATTCGCTTCCGGTGCGCACGGAAAAACAAATCCACCTCCCGTAAGGAAACTGACCAGTGCGGACAGATCAGCCAAATCGACTCCGCCAATGCCGTTCACGTTTCCGCTGGTGCCTACACAGCACCCCTGACCTATATTGGCAACCATCGTCCTGCTCCAGCCTGACCATTGTCCGCCATTCTTGCTCCGCACACGCCAGTAGAATATGGAGTCCTGACCGAATGGAGCTGGTGGCACATATTGTGGTTTGAGTAGCGTCGTGTCGTTGTAGATCGGTCCCCGAAGATCATAATACCGGTCGATCTGAATCTGGTACCTGGTTGCCGTTGTAGTGTCCAGAAGTCTGCCGAAAGCAAACAGTGGCTGCCGCGTCGTCAGTGTCTTCAGGCCATTGGCTGGGTGCATCGAAGATGATGTCTCCACAGTATAGTAAAACACTAGAGAGTCCTGACTGGTGTCCGCAGCCAACGCCACATTGCTGCTGAGCCCGCCAAAGGCACCAGAGTAATTATTGAATATTCTGATGCTCTGCGACCCGTCTACCCGGATGTCCATCGTGACGTTGCCACCTGGCGGCACCAGAGGAGTTGGACTCAGTACAAAACGGTACTCGCCGTTGAGCAAGTTGTAGTCGAATGTCCGAACATCTCGGATGTTGTCACCGTTCACATCCTTCTGCCACCAGGCTGAGCCAGCCACCGTCTGCAACTGGCGTGAAATCACGTAGCTGAGCGGATTGAAGACTGAGAGATTGAAACCACCATACCCGGTCACCACCATTTCCTCAGGGCGGACCGGCAAGGCTGGGAGGTCATTGGTGGCTGTCACGATAGCAGTACTATCACCACCTGAGACAAAGTCCGGGTTGCCGTCACGGTTCAGGTCACCGTTGGCCAGGGCATCAAGTGGCCGGCCGCTAGCCAAAAGAGCTGAGATCGAGTCGGGGAACACTCCTACCCCATTCCCGAAAAACACCTGAAGCCGGTTACTGCCGCTGTTCACGAGTGACAGATCAAGGTTCTGGTCATGGTCGATATCGCTTAACGTTGCTGCCCGTGCCAGTCCCGACACCGAGAAGGTATCCTTGGACTGGATTCCCCCACTCCCGTTCCCCAGCAGCACTGTCACCTTGCTCGGCACCGTCAGGCTATCCTGTCTCCCGGTAATGACAACACAATCCGCCCGACCGTCCTTGGACAGGTCTGGACCAGAGAGAATTGTCGCAATGTCAAACGGCCTGCCTATAGCCACCGCGGCAGAGCGAGTAAGGGTGGCTGAACCGTCGTTGAGGTAGAGTAGGATCGAATCCCCCACCACCGCAACAACATCATCGGAGAAGTCACCATTCAGATCAGCTGTCCCAAGAGATGTGACCGCGGCTGGAAGGGTGGCCGTACTGGGGAAACTTCCCGTCCCATCTCCGAATGCCACCAAGTTGGGGGTGGCAATGAAATCAAGTTTACTGTCGGCATTGAAGTATCCGGTGGAGATCGCCGGAACTGTCGCCGCATCACTTCCAAGCGGATCAAGCCCGGATTGCGCGAAGGGTAGGGTCAGAACACTGAAGGACCGGTCACCGATGTTCAACAGGACTTTGGTCTGGGTCGTTGACCGAGCGATGATATCAAGCAGCGTATCCGTATTAACGTAGCCAACAGCGATAGCGGCCTGTGGGAAGATAATATAGCCGCGTGAATTCTCAAGAGTACCATCGGCCCTCCCATAAGCAATTGAGAGGCTGTCCCCGGGATCGTTACCAGTGAAGACGAAATCGGCCCGGTTGTCTCCATCGATGTCAGCCTGGACAAGAGCGAAGACCGACGCAGTGTCGCCGCCAGGTGAAACGTTAAAACCAACCGTTGACGGCTTGTTCCAGATTGCCAGATGGGGAGAGACCTTACCACCCGCTTTCAGAAAATCACCTCCGACAACCAATTCGTTATTGAAAGCGATCATTGCCTGAGCTCGGCGGTCAGTCCCTGTGCCCAACTGCGACCACGATATGCCGTCCCAGGAGTAAAGCCCGTCAAGATCGCCCCCACCAACGATGAGTTTGTTGTCATACACTGCTAGTCTACCCGAGTAGCCGGTATTTCCAGGCAGTGCCTCCCAGGCGGTACCGTTCCACGCAGCTGGGCCATCGACGTAGACTCCGCCGGCAGAATCAAAGTTTCCGCTAGCTATGAGTTTGTTATCGTACACGACGAGGGCAATCACAGCTCCGTTTGTCCCCGAGTCCAACGCCGACCAATTTGTCCCATCCCAGGATGCGACAAATCGGGCTGACACTCCACCGGCTGTGACGAATTCCCCACCCGCAATGAGCTTGTCGTTGAAAGTGGTTAGGCTCCATACACGACGATCCATCCCAGTTCCCAGTTCAGACCAGTTAGCACCATCCCAGGCCGCAACGCCATTGGCACTCACGCCACCTGCCTCGGTGAATTCCCCGCCAACTATCAGTTTCCCGTCATAAACCGTAAGCGCCCTAACGGTAGTGTTCGTTCCGGTTCCCAACGCTGACCAGGAAGTTCCATTCCAAGCGGCTATATTGCCGACATACAGACCACCGGCGTAAAAGAACCATCCGGCGGCGATCAACTCTCCGTCGTAGACTGTTAGCGCATCAACCCAAGCATCTACTCCGGATCCCAAGGCTGTCCAGGAAGTTCCATCCCAGGCGGCGATAGAATTGGCAGTCACATCTCCAAAAGCTGTGAACTGTCCTCCCACGATCAGCCTATCGTCGTAAACTGCCAAGCAAGATACTTCACCCATTGTGGTTCCTGACCCAAGAGCTGCCCAAGAGGAGCCATTCCATTCTGCAATGGAACTGACGCCAATCCCACCGGCTGTGAGAAAGCCGAAGTAAGTCCCATGTTGTCCCCCACAGATGAGATTACCCTCAAAAACGGCAAGGGCCAGTATTGGGTGAATTTGATCACAGCTGTCACACGGTCCACGGGCCCCCGTTCCCAAGGCTGCCCAAGAAGCACCGTCCCAGGAGGCTACGCTGATGGCCCCTACAGACTCATTGGCCTCTGTGAAGTTTCCCGCCACATGCAACTTGCTATTATAAACATTCAAGGCACAAACTTCTGCCGAGTATGAGCCACCGTATGACGACAATCCCAGTCCCAGTGCGGACCAAGAGACACCATCCCACGCCGCAATATTGTTCGCGCTGGAGCCACCAGCCATACCAAAGTCACCGCCTGCAATCAGCTTATTGTCGAAGACCGTCAGAGCTTTGACTGCGCCTTCTATCCCTGAGCCAATTTCCGACCAAGAAGCACCGTCCCAAAGTGCAATGCGGTTCGCACTAACACCTCCGGCCGTGTCAAAGGTTCCACCTGCAACAAGCTCTGTGCCAAAGACAGTGAGCGCGTTCACACCCGAA
The DNA here is from genome assembly GCA_049290195.1 of Candidatus Zixiibacteriota bacterium. Taxonomy (GTDB): domain Bacteria; phylum Zixibacteria; class MSB-5A5; order GN15; family FEB-12; genus FEB-12. Next base: position 7,191 of record JBATNE010000032.1, on the reverse strand, counting down.
TTAACTCCAGATGTCAGATTAGACCAGGAAGTACCATTCCATGTCGCTATCCTATTCGCACCGATGCCCCCAGCCTGTGTGAAATACCCTCCAGCTATCAATTTGTTGTCAAAAATAGCTAAGGCAGCAACACTACCATTCATCCCTGCACCTAATGCGGTCCAGTTCGTCCCATCCCACGCTGCGATTCTGTTCGCACTCACGCCCCCAGCCAGAGTGAATGAACCTCCGGCTATCAGCTTGTTGTCAAAGACAGTCAAAGCAGCAACCCCACCATTCACCCCAGTGCCCAGTGCAGTCCAATTCGTCCCATCCCACGCAGCGATTCGGTTGACTTCAAGGGAGCCGGCGACACAGAAACTCCCGCCGACAATCAATCGATTGTCGAAGACCGTTAACGCGCTAACGGCACTGTCGACTCCGCGAAATCCCGGTGAAACAGAATTATCCCAATAGATGTCATCCGGGTGATCATCTGGTGACGCGGAGGAGATAGGGCGAAACAAAGGCTGACCGGTAACGGGGTCAGTTGTCGATTCAAAGCCCCTGACGTCCAAAGCTCCCTGATAGCCCGAATTCCGCATTGCATCGAGATTGAATCGTCCATCCGGACCGATGAACTCGCCAACGCTTCTTCCGACTGGTTGTTTCTCCAGTTGGTTTAATTGACTCTGTGCACTTGTGACGAAGATTGGTAGAGTGAATGCAATTGCTGCGCTGAACAGCGCGCTCTCTGTGAGTAAATTCTTCATTGGCTTACCTCAATCAGTCCCGGTGTGCAAGTGCGAAACGAATACGAGGGAGCGCTGGGCGAGTAGAAACATAGCCCCCGGATAGAAGAAATTTAGCAAATACGGACCGTTTTGTCAATGAAGACTCAGTGACCTGCCCCCCAAAACGAGTCCAGATGTTATGTTAGCAAATCTGGTCAGGTCAGTGTCAGCTGCGAGTTGAGTGTACGTTCGGGTGATGTCGTCGGAGTCTTGTCCCGGCAAAGTCGACAAATTCCCTGTCTTGAGGGATACGATCCCCCCGCGATTTGGCGATTTACTAGTTCAATATTAATCTTGTGGCGAATTGAGGCATATGGTTGGTGGGCAGCCCTCGGACCAAGTGCGGAAGCAATGACCGAATCAACACTAAGACGATGGCAATTAGGTTCAGAAGGTGTGTGGTATTAGCCGCGCACTGGGCAAAAGGAAGCCACCCCGGTTTCCCCAAGGTGGCAAATATTCTCAACCTGTATGACTAACCCTCACGGACAACTCGGCAACACATACCCGCCACCCGTGAGGTAGTTAATAAGCGCACTCAAATCTCTCAACTCAACCTTTCCATTGCCGTCAACATCCGTTGACTCTTGACACGGTGGGACATATGTACCGCCTGTCAAGTAGCTGACCAGAGCACTCAGGTCGGCAAGTTCTACTATCCCCTGCCCATTCACATTACCCCGCTTGCCCGTACAACAGGAGAAGCCGCCATACAACGTAAATGCGCCGAAAACGCCAGTCCTAGTAATATGGCCAAATACTCTATTCTTCACAGTATCTACTGCTCCACCGACGAATTCCCACCGCTCATTCTCTGCGTTCCAGCGGTAGATTCGCAGGGCTGACTCATCACCGACAGGAGTACCGACAGCATCCTTGAGGTCATCATCCGTATACGTAAACTCCAGGCTATTTTGACCAATCAACATTTCACCCATCCCTACCGATAGCGAGTGCGTCCTGCCCGCTTGCGCCGCACCCGGGTTCAGACCGTTCAACCACGGAGGAAATGCCGAAGAAAGGATCATTACCCTCTGAATGCCGGCGTTGGCGCTGTCGATACTCACAGCGACCTCACCGCCAGGGCCGATCAGCTTCGTTAACTGGTTGGGGAAAGATACATCAACGACCTGGTAGGGAGTCGAAAAGAAGAACGCGCTATCGACCTGGTCCACTCCCCAGATGGTCGCATGCCCGGATGTCGTCAGATTCTCGGCAACGGGACAGCCATACGCGTTCGGTCCGGCAGAGAAGATTGAGCCTGCAGTCTCCCCTTTGTCAGTGATAATGTCCAATTGCGGCAGACTATTGAGCGCCGTCTCAAAAGAGATTCCAAACTCCCAGCCGGTTCCGGTAAGCGTTCCGGCACAAATCATTGGATAATCCCCGGCCACGGATCTCAGTGTCATGCTCAGACTGTCATCGTCCGACGACTGAATTGCACGAGTCGACATACGGCTCTCCCCTGAAGCCAACTGAATCTGTCCGCACAGCCACTCCCTTGCGTTCACGGTCGGCCCAAGTGATCCCTTTGCTAACCCCACCGCCTTGAAGGCACGACCCGATGCTTCAATGTCATCGCGAAGGACATTGACGCCAAGAGCCCAGATCAACCCGCCGTCTGTGGTTTTGCCTTGTTCCACTTCATACAATTTCACTCGACGATCATCGTACTTGGTGACGACAACGTCCACCCCGCCTACGGGACACCCCGCCACGGTGACATGCATTGAGTGATTCTCCGGTGCAGCAGGGACAATAGTACACGGAAAAGTAATCGCCCGGCCGCAATCAACAGTTGGATTGGCCAGGTCATCATTTGGTCCCGGAAAGTAATCAAACCCGGTCGAAGTAATCCTCTCCAGCGAGTCAGTCTGGTCCGGTTTGAGAACAGCAGCAAGGACGCCGCCGTAATTCTTCTCAGCCCAACTTTCAAAATAGTCCCAACACGATGCATGTCGCATCCCCCAGTGATGCGTATTCTGGCACGAAAGGGCAAAATACCGCGAATCGTTTGACATCTCCGAAGCGTACGGCCCATAGTTCTCGTACTGCACGTCCATGAAGCCGTAGTTGCCTTCAGGTAGCTTCTGACATCGAGGTGGATTGCTGTCAGGCAGTTCTTTATATGCTAGATCTCGGTACTCGTCCCCGTTCCCTAGCGCAAAATGGCCGAACTCGTGCGCAATGGTTCTGAAATTGTCGGGCTCCCGACTCGCTAGCGGATGAAGTAGGTAGGACAGGTTACGGCTGTCCTCAGAATTTCCAAACCATTTGCGCGGCATGTTCACCGGGTAGTCTATTGCGTTATGAATTCCGGCTGGAACTGCATCGGGTCCGTGAATATTGCTCGCGCGAATCCTTACATCCGCTTCGTCCCATCCGCTCTTGTCGTCCAATATCACCACCGTATCCAATCGAATCTGTCCATCCGATACGTCGTACAAGTAGTTGGACATTTGACGGAATTCCTCCTCAATTCCCTCGGTAAACGGAACCACCGCATCCCATTCGATCGATGCCACTAAATTGTAGCGATACTCGGTATGCCGGAGAGTCACAATCTGAATGCTACCCATTTCGACCGTATCAAACACCATATTCCCGTCGGCAAGAAATTCGGCGTTGTCAAGGTTGACCGAATACTTACTCCCCAATATCGAAGTGTGCCGTGCGGCAGGCTCAGTGTATACGAGTCGGGCGATCTTGATCGTATCCCCGATTCTGAGTGTGTCCGCGATCAAGTTAATGGGCGAAGCCGGCAGTAAATACCCATCTGATCCGGCGAAGGGGAGTTCGATTTGCCCGCGGAAATTGGTTGTGAACTGCCCCAGAGTGTCTTCGTCATAGGTGGGCCGGTTGTTGTGAACCTTGATGGCGTAGAAGGTTCTGTCTGGAATACTGTCCTGTTTCGCATCTCGAATTACTAACGTCTTGGGTTGAGTCAACTTGATCACAGCTTCGCGGGTGTCTTCAGGCGGCCAGGGACTGAGCTTTGCGGTGACGTAGACGTCTCCGCGAGAATCAACTCTCAACATCTCCGCACTTACACCCTTGCAATGGGCAAATCCACATGAGTCTCGTTGCCACAGCATGTTGCCTTCGGGATCAAACTTCCTAATGACCTGGAGATCTTCTACGACTCGATCGATCACTCCGACGGTTAAGACATTGCCTATCTGGTCCAAATGGACCTGCCGAAGTTCCCAGTCATCTGAAGACCACTCTTCCCGCCACACCAGACTGCCATCCGGGCTGAATTTGATTGCCTGATCACTTGCCCAAATCACCGCTGCCCCTGACGGTTCGACACTGAGATTGATTCCCTCCGCCTCGAATCGAAGGGGAGGAGTCCTGGACCACACGGTTGTGAGATTAGTGTCATACTTTACATAATTGTAACCATTGTCCACATACCAGAGGCAGTAGCTATTGCCGGCCCTGTCGATATTCGCTCCCAAGAGCAATCCGCCGGCTGAGTCGATATGTCGAAGTAACGTGCCCTGCGAATTGAATCGAGCCACTCCTTCGCCATACGCATAGAGATTCCCTTTGCCGTCTGTATGGAGAGGAGAGTTGAAGTACCAGTCAAACGGAAGATTCACAATGCTTGGACCTACTTCGTCGGGATTGAAAATGGCGATGCGCTTGCTGTCTGGATCAGAACTGGATGCATACACCTGCCCACCTGGCCCCACAGTGAGAGCGGCGGGACCCGCGGTCGAGGAGGAGTCTATTTCATGCTTGTAATCCCACAGTCCGTTCCCCGACGCACCCAAGCCTGCAATACGGGTCCCGGTATTGTAGGAGGGACAAAGACTCCATGTGGCATAGAGCTCTTCGGTAAAGAAGACTCTACCATCAAGGCCCGCCCGGATGTGGCCGCGAAACCCACCGTCACATTCCCCATCGCCATTGTATGACCATTGTTGGTACCCATGGCGATCGAGTTTCGTTATTAGAATGTGGATCTTGGCACAAACTTCAGCTTCCAGGCAGTCGCCGAGCCAATCATCAAGATCCTGCCTGCGTCCCAAGAGATAGACATTACCATCCTGGTCAACGTCTAGATCGTACCAACTCAGGAAAAGGCTCTGTGGGAATCGGAGACCAGGAATATCAGGATCCCCCGGCCAATAATCCGGAGCCGTGGTATACATCCACAGCATCTTCACCCGGCTAGTGTCAGATTGTCCGGAGGCAGGCGAAGTTAGACATGTGACGAAGGCAGCCATTACAAGCATCAATCGGATTGCGGTCGTAAAGGGCTGCGCGAATGAACGAATCACGGGGTTTCCCTCTTCGCTTCATAGTAGCTGGACCGAAAGGGATGAGAGAGCATAGAAGTCACATCAATCATCGACAATGTACTATATTATCATTGCTTTGCAATGTCCTTTTGAGGCTTTGAAGTGGACAGGCGAAGATTTGATGCACTCGGCGGCTCCTATCTTTGAGGTGAGTTTCGGAGTAACAGGTAGACGTCTCGAGTTCCGATTTCAAGCGGAACGCAGGGCATACCTATTGCTCTGACTACCTTGCGATACAGCACTGACTTGGGACTACTGCAGAAGACTCATAGTAAATATGCAGGGCATAAAAGTGATGATATCACTGGCGGAGAGGCAGGGATTCGAACCCTGGGACCCCTTTCGGAATCAACTGCTTAGCAGGCAGCTGCCTTCAGCCACTCGGCCACCTCTCCGTCTATCAACGACTTACGGCGAATTGCTCACAACCTTTTTAGCCCGGACAGCTGCCCTTTTGGTTGGCCAAAAACAGATTGTCACACCCAATGTACCACCTATCCGAGAGAAGTCAAGACCATGATCCGCACAATATGGATTCAGTTGAAGGATCACTCAGAAAACTGCGCATTGCAGCCTGTAGAGCCACAATCAGGGCACCAATCTATCAGTGACAGGTAATCGTTGTGCCTTGGGGCTCCTGTGCATCCGTGGAGGCGATTAGAGGGGTATCTGTGCGTGTCTCTGGCGTGTACCGGTTGATTGTCGGGCCGGGGCCATATGAAACCAAGGCAGCAAGGAAGAGAAGCTGAAGTCCGAATGAGATATGATCATAGTGTGAAGTGATCCACGATAGACACTAGACGCTAAGACCCTTGTTTTTGAGAGCAACACGTGATACAGAGATTTTGCCGCTATCCAGAGCCTTTGACTACCATCACCCCTATCCCCTTTGGTCATGGTCTGGGTGCCATTGAAAGAGCAGCATGAGGGTTAATTCACCAATTCAGTGATTCGGTAGTTGATTGGGTATCCTTATAGGAATACCCAAATCACTGAACTACAAATTTCTCAGATTCAGTTGAGTTCAGTAAACGCTACTGAACTGGATTTCCCTATGAAAATCGGGCAAAAGGTCCGTTAGTTCAGTGGTGTTCAGTAAATGTCACTGAACGAGACTTTTTTCTTAGTTCAGTGATTTTTTCGGGAGTTACTGAACTAAGATTCGTGCTTATCAGGTCCACGTTTAGGGGTATAGGAGGGCGATCACCGGCCCGCAACGGCCTGCTCGTGACCGGGTTGAGGTGGGTGAGTATCCGGGGTGTCTTGCCCTGTGTCCGGGTTGTGTCCGGGCCGTGTCCGAGCCGGTTTATAGAATCAGCTGAATGGAGTGCTCAGGATCGGGCTCTATCAAGCCACGTGGCTTACTGGGTGCAGGACTTTGTCCAAGTTGGCCCATTCGATCCGGTTAGGACCAGCCAAGTTGGTGAACCCGGAGTAGTACCAGAACAGATGTGATTGTCGAGTCGTGAGGTCTCCGAGAACTGCTGGCTTGTCATTAACAGGAAACATGCGGGAGTGGCTATCAAGAATCCCTTGTATTCTTGTCCGATTCTCAAGAGAGAGTACCTCTGTATTGACGTAAGCATCAAGCGGATTGGTATCTGCATCGGTCTGACCTTGAGGATCGCTCAAGCCGTGGATCATCGGACGATTTGCTTTGGGTGCTTCCCAGTAGTCTATCATGTGCTTGTCTTTTGGCGGATATCCATTCTTGATGACGGCATAGCAGTGATTACGGCTGCTTCGCTGAATTGCTCTGAAGTATTGTATCGTGGCAGTAAGAGCATCATCACTGTAACTGAAGCGGGTTGAACGGATGACGTGCCAGTCGGTTTGTTCCTCACTCTGACTTGATCGTGACCATGCATTGAGAATAGTCAATTTGGCGTCATACAGATTGACCTTCCCAGTTTGAAAGGATTTGCTCCAATCGTCAAAGTGATCAGCCTTCTCCTTGACTTTATCGACTCGGCCACCGGTAGGCACACGGTTGTCTCCATACTTTTTTGCTAATCGTAAAAGCTCGCTAATGTCATCATTGGCAAACGCCATTGCTGCTAAGCCCCTGTCTCGATCATACTGCTTTCTCTCTTCACTACTGAATTTTC
>JBATNE010000031.1:0-1742 GCA_049290195.1 Candidatus Zixiibacteriota bacterium | reverse complement strand
TTCTGTTCTGGCACCACCGGTATATCCGCATCAATGCTCCAAGCCTTGCTTGATGTCGCGAAACAATACCCGTTTCAAGTAACGAGCTTCGCTGGAGGGAGTCATGGAAATGGAACGAGTCATTATATTGGCAAGGGGATCGATATTGTCCCTTCTGGATCAAAGGCTACTGAATGGCCAAAAGTTTTGGCGGCCTTCAAAGCAAAGTCACCCTATGCAATTTGTGAACTTCCAAATGGAAAGAAAACTCCCGACAACGATTGCACCGGAGCAGACCATATTCATGTCTCCTTTTAGAGTTCTCGGAGTTGTATTTGTTTGTTACTTGTGAAAAAACTGTTCATCATCTCGAGTCTCATATTTGTGCTTCTGCTTGCTCTTTATGGGGTATACTATTTTGTGTTTCAAAATAGTGCCTCCAATCCGGTGGCGGATGAAAAAGAAAAGGCTTTGCTGAGCGATAATTCTTCAAAGAAGGCTTCACCAACAGGATCGCGAATGAATGTTGTCCTCTCGGAACCCATCTTGGGAGCCACCATCAGAAATGGTAAGCTCTCTTATTATTCCAAACGTGATCATGTCCTTAAAGAGGCGGATCTTGATGGCAATAATCAAAAAGTTCTCTACGATCGCTTCTCCGAATATCCGAGCCGAATTTTGTGGTCACCTCGGGGAGAGACATTACTCTATCTCGTAGAAACAGACGGAAACCAGCGCTGGCATCATCTCTCTCTGGCATCAGGAATAACAACTCCACTCCGCCCTGAGATGTCTCGCCTGGTCTGGACAAATCTCGGAGAGAGTATTCTGTATCAGTTTACTGATCCTGTTACCGGGAAAGGATCTCTCAATCTCTCAAATCCAGATGGACAAAACTGGAAAAAGCTCGCTGATTTCGATGCAGGCAGTTACTTCATTGTTCCTATACCTCAGTCGAGCGTTGTTTCTTTTTGGAAAAGACCCAACGGACTCGAACAAAACAAACTTGAAACTATCAATCTCACCGGTGAAGGAAGGAAGGGACTCATCAATAATCGCTACGGCAGTGATTTTCTCTGGTCAAAAAATGGGGATCATGTGCTCGTTGGGAGCGTCACTGATAAGGGAAAAAATGAACCTTTGATTGGAATAGCTAATAGCCAAGGGGGTGAGTTCCGAGACCTCCTCATTCCATCCCTCGTAACAAAAATTGTTTGGTCACAAGACAACGCTACCCTCTTCTATGCTCTCCCGGGTGCATTTCCAAAAGAGGCCGTCCTTCCAAATGACTATTATAGCCGCACCTATCCAAGCAAAGATACATTTTGGAAAATGAACGTCATCACCGGGAAACGAGAGCGTCTCGTTCCACTTGAAGAAATGAGCCAAGGCATTGACGCATCAGATCTCTTCCTCAATCAAGATGAAACCGCTCTCTTTTTCCAAGATCGAGTAAGCGAGAAACTCTATCGACTCGAGCTTTAGAGAGATCTCTTCGATCGAATGAGATTTCCCCAGGAGAGACTGAGACCAATCACTCCCCATAGAGCAAGGGCAAGGTCGTTTTTGAAATAGGGCGTATCGATAAGGCCAGAGACGAGATAGAAGAGAAGGAGTGTCATCATGAGCGCCCCCATGAGTCTTTCATTCGCCGAAAGACTTTTTTGTTTCCAAGTAATATACCAATTTTTTATGGTAAACCAGATAGTGATACAAAATCCTCCGAGACCAATGAGCCCCGCCTGGAGCCACAAAGCAATGGC
>JBATNE010000030.1:0-1597 GCA_049290195.1 Candidatus Zixiibacteriota bacterium | reverse complement strand
CGCCACACCCCGAATCGATGGACCGATAATAGCTCCAATAGCCCCCTATGTCAAGGTAACTGGCGAACTTGCGCTGAAACCGCCCGTTTGAACCATTCGGCTCCGTTTCTTGCCAATTCCGTATAATTGATTACATTGGTGCACGATGCAGAAACAGAATCTCCTTGGATACACTCAGCCACAGCTTGAAAGCCTCATGGTCGATCTCGGTGAAAAGCCGTTTCGTGGCCGTCAGCTGTTCAAGTGGCTCTACAACAGCCGGCAGTACAACTTTGCCGAGATGACCGATTTCACCAAAGACCTTCGCACCAGGTTGTCCGATCAGTATCATGTTCAGACACTGAAATTAGCGAAAGAATCAGTATCGCGCGACGGGACCAGAAAATATCTGTTCTCGCTTCCAGATGGCAAACCGGTCGAGTCGGTGCTTATCCCGGACGATGGCTCTGACCGCGTGACGCTCTGTATCTCATCGCAGTCCGGCTGCGCGCTTGGATGTAAGTTCTGCGCGACCGGGACGATGGGGCTCCTTCGTAATCTAACGGTGGGGGAGATCATTGGTCAGCTCGTCTATCTGAGAGAGCAGTTTGGCGACGAAGCGTTTTCCAATGTCGTCTTCATGGGGATGGGGGAGCCGCTCAATAATTATGATAACCTGCTCGAAGCGATCAAGATTATGAGCAATCCGAACGGTCTGAAGATATCCGCTCGGAAGATCACCGTCTCGACATCCGGCGTGACTCCCAAGATCAACAAGTTGGCGGAAGCCGGACTCAAAGTACGGCTGGCGCTGTCGCTTCATGCCGCTACCCAGGCCAAGAGAATCAAGATAATGCCGGTGGCGGAGACTTTTGGCTTGTCACGACTCATGGAAGCGGTGCATTATTTCGCCGAGAAGACCGGTCAGCGGGTGACGCTGGAATACATCCTGTTCGATGGTTTCAACGATACCATGGATGATGTGCGGGCGTTGACCGAATTAGTGCGCGGCCTGCCGTGCAAGATTAACATTCTGGCGTATAATGAAGTGCCCGGCATGAGCTTCGTTCGGCCGTCGGAAGAACGGGTTGACTGGTTTGGACGTCAGTTATATCCGCGCGTACCGGCAGTCACGGTTCGCAAGAGCCGGGGACGGGATATCGATGCCGCCTGCGGCCAGCTCGCCGCCCGAAATCTGAATCTGATCTAAACTGGAGGATACATTCTATGCGCATTGGTTCACTCGCGCTCGCTGCTCTGCTTACTCTGTCGAGTGTGGCACCGGTACTGGCCGACCTCGAGGTAACGGTCGGCGACATGGATCGTCCCCAACACAAGTGGGGGAGTCAGTTTCTCAGCGTTCCGGTCACTAACAATACTGATTATCCCAAGTACATCGTCGTCAAAGCCATCCTCAAGTTCCAGGGGAGCTATTTGAATCCAGCGCGGGGATTCCGCTCGAATAACGTCCTTTACCCGGGGAAGTCGATGGTGCTCGGAGTCCCGGTGGAAATTCCGGCGAACTACGGTACCGCTTTCTTCACTCTGACCGTGTATGATGTCGTCGACACGCTGGATATGCTGCTGCCGAGCCAGAAGATCACGGAACAGAATGCGC
>JBATNE010000029.1:0-2658 GCA_049290195.1 Candidatus Zixiibacteriota bacterium | reverse complement strand
GGTGCCGGCTGAGGGCTTCTTCGAGAGAAGACATCAAATTCGTGGTTGCCAGCGGTTCAGTCATTACAGCCTCAAGTCTTCCTAAACTGGTAAACCTCTGAACAGGACTTGGAGTTCACCAACAGACACGTTTCAGTTTACAACGCCCGGAGAGCCGGAATATACCGATTCATCAGTGACCGGTCAATTCCCTGCGTAAACAATGAGCAGAGTTGCATCGTTCCCTATAGCTGATCTTTACACTGCCGACATCCTGAATAAGCTACGACTAAAGAGCACCTATCAACTGGTATGGAGAATGAATGCCGGCTTCTATCCTGGTAATCGACGATGAAGACTCCATGTGCAATTTCATGGAGATCATGTTGGCCAAGGAAGGGTATCGGGTCAGGACGACCACTCGTGGGACGGAGGGAGTCGATCTTCTCAGAGGAGAGAATTTCGATCTGGTCATTGCCGACTTGAACATGCCGGAAATGACCGGCATCGACGTGCTCAAGGAAATTAAGGCGTTCAAGCGCGAACAGGAGTTCGTGGTCATGACCGCTTATGCCTCGGTGGATACAGCGATCGAAGCCATGAAACAGGGCGCCGCTGACTATATCACCAAACCGTTCAAGGTCGACGAAATCAAGCTGGTGATCGAGAAGACGATCAACCACAAGAAACTCCAGCAGGAAAATCATGATCTCAAGCGTCAGCTCCAGGGCGATAACTCCTTCGACAAGTTCATTGGCAATTCCGAAGTCGTCGTGAAACTGAAGAAGCTGGCGCAGCGAGTCGCCGGCTCCGACTCGACGGTGCTCATTCGCGGTGAATCCGGTACCGGCAAGGATCTGGTCGCCAAAGCGATTCACCATCATTCACCGCGGTCGGCCGGGCCGTTTGTCACCATTAACTGCGCCGCCCTGCCCGAAACGCTCCTGGAAGCTGAGTTGTTCGGACACCGCAAGGGCTCATTCACCGGAGCGTTTAGGGACAAAGACGGACTGTTCAAAGCGGCGGCTGGCGGAACGTTCTTTCTCGACGAAGTTGGCAATACATCGCTGTCCATTCAGGTCAAGCTGCTCCGCGTTCTCGAAGAAAAGCGGATCACCCCGGTGGGCGACACGAAGCCGATCGACGTTGATGTTCGTCTCATTGCCGCCACCAACGCGGACCTTGAGGAAGAAGTGAAGGCGTCGCGGTTCAGGGCGGACTTATTCTATCGTCTGAATGTCATCCCGATTCATATTCCGCCGCTTCGCGAGCGGGTCGACGATATACCGCTTCTGGTCGACTATTTCATCGGAAAGTTCGCCGCGAGATCGAATTCCAATGTGCGGAAAATCAGTTCCGCCGCCATGAAGCTGTTGACCACGTACCAGTGGCCGGGCAACGTCCGCGAGCTTGAAAACACGATTGAGCGGGCGATACTGCTGAATCGAACGGATTCGCTTGAAGTACAGGATTTCCCGGAGAAACTGGCCAAGGCCGAATCGGTAACCCTGGTTAAGGAGTCTGCACCGGAGACGCCTACCCTGGAGTTTATCGAAAAGGCCTATATCCAGTATGTCATGAGCCAGACTCACGGCAAGAAGTCCGAGGCCGCCAAACTGCTCGGGATTGACTCTTCGACATTGTACCGGAAACTGGAGCGGTATCAGCTCAAGGAATTCTCTTCCGGTCCGGATACTGACGATTCCGCCAAACGGTCCAAAAAATAGTCAGGAATTGAACAGGTGGACGGAACGGGAATTGCGAGAACTTCCGGTATGAACGGTCCCGAACGACTTAGTGAGGCAGAAAATATGATGACATCCCGTCGCGGCAATCGTGGTTTCACGCTGATAGAATTGATGATAGTCGTGGTCATTATTGGGATCCTGGCCGCGCTGGCTATCCCGCGTTATGTCAAGGCATCGGTTCGTACCAAACAGTCTGAAGCCAAGTTGATTCTCAAGCAGATCTACGTAAACGAGCACTGTTTCCGTCAGCAGTCTCTGGTCAACTCCTATTACCAGCCCGGCGGGCCCGCGTCGGCGGCATCCCCTCTGGCACTGGCGTCGATCTGGATTGAAATCATGAACTCCGCCCGGTACACCTACACGGTAACAGCCACTCCGCTGACGTTTACCGCCACGGCTACCGGAAATCTGGATGATGACGGCACCATCGATACCTGGACGATCGACCAGGAAGGTACCCTCACCAATACGGTGGACGACGTCAATACCTGATGAATGGCGGCCAGCAGTGAGCACGATGAAGAGTCACATCAACCGCTTGAGAGCATTGCAAAATGCAACTGAAGATCGCAATCTGCCGGACTCGGCGGTTGGATCAGGTCGTAATGGATCGGTCGAGAAGAGGCTTTCGTCGGCATCGACGCCGACCCTTCAGTACGACAACGTCTTAGCGGGCTGTACAGATGATACAGAATTTTTATCAAATGAGGCACGCTGGTTGCCGATAGGTAATCTAGCGAACATTGAAGTAAAACCAGTTTCGTAATCTAATAGGCAGGAGGATTTATGTTTTCACGGTTCCACTCTCGCAAGGGTTTCACCCTCATCGAATTGATGATCGTTGTGGTCATCATAGGTATTTTGGCTGCGTTGGCCATTCCGCGGTTTATGAAAGCTACCGCCAAGGCGAAACAGTCTGAAGCCAAGCAGA
>JBATNE010000028.1:0-4770 GCA_049290195.1 Candidatus Zixiibacteriota bacterium | reverse complement strand
GACCAGGCAGTGGCGCTCGGCAAGGAAATCGTCCAGAAGAAACTTCGCGATCTCCATGTCAAGTTCCCTTCCGAAGAAGAGATGCTCAGCTTTGCTCAGCGGCTAGACCGGAAATCGGTTGAAGAATTGTACGCTCATATTGGCAACGGTTCGACATCGATTCATTCCCTTGCCGCCCTCATCCAGCCGGAAGAGGAGAAGAAGGAAGAGCCAGGCTTTGTCGGTCGGGTCATGGAGCGTATCAGAGGGGCGAAGGGGATTCGGGTTCAGGGGCTCGACAATCTGATGTTCCGCTTTGCCGGTTGCTGTCAGCCTGTGCCGGGGGATGAGATTGTCGGGTTCATAACGCGCGGACGCGGCGTGACCATACACCAGGCCGCCTGTCCTCTGGCCATTGAAATCGGAAATCAATACCCGGAAAGAAAGATCTCGGTCAGCTGGGATACCGGCCGTGACCAGTCGTTTGTGGTCCAGCTGGAATTGGTTGTGGAAGATCGGCGGAATATGCTCCGGGATATCACGCAGGCGATCGCCGACTCGAATACCAACGTGCGAGGGGCGGAAGTCACGACCCACGACTCGACGGGAACGGGGAAGTTCATTGTCGAGGTCATGGATTTGTCGCATCTCAATCGCATTATCGACAAGGTGCGCAAAGTAAAGGGTGTGATATCCGTCAGGCGCGCCAAAGGGCGGGAGCACTTCGAGCAGTAGCTTCCCGCCGGTCAGACGCTAGTCTGCTATTTGAACACAACCGGAAGACTGAGCGTATCTTTTCCGCGCTCGATCATTACCGTAATACTGTCTCCCTTGTGGAATTTCCCCAGAGCATTCATATAGCCGGCCATGTCATCGATCACCAGTGTGCCCATCTTGATCACGACATCCCCCTTCTGAATTCCCGCCTTTTCGGCCGGCCGGCCCGGTGTCACCCCGTCGACACGGAGTCCTTTAACCTGCCCGGCGTAATCCGGCATGATCCCCATCGTCACGGAATAGGAGCTTCGGCGAGCACCTCCGGTGGGATCCACGGTCTTCTGAAAGGTCAGTGGATGCTGAGCCTGATCGAAATGGCGGGCAATATCCGCAACGAGGTTAAGGACCTTTGTTTCAGCTTTGGTGTCAATCTTGGCCAGGACATCGCTCGGCTTGTGGTAATCTTCGTGAGCGTTGGTGCAGAAGAACAGAACCGGAATCTGGCAGTTGTAAAATGCGGTGTGATCTGAGGGACCGGTGCCAGGCTCGCTGAAGGTCATTTTCACCGAGTCGCTCTTCAGGCTGTCGAAGTAGTTCTTGAACTCCGTGGCGGTGCCGGTACCAAATATAGTCAGGCCGTGATCTTCGTTCCTGAGTCGCCCAATCATATCGAGGTTCAGCATCAAACGAACCTTGCTCGAATCAATCGTCCAGTGACGAACATACCAGCTGGAACCGAGCAGACCGGCTTCTTCCCCTGAAAAGGCTATAAAGAGCATGGAGTGATGAAGCTCGCTGCGACGACTGGCGAAGTAGGCTGAGAGTTCGATGACACCGGCGCTTCCAGACCCGTTGTCATCGGCACCGTGGTGTATCACCCGGTCGGTCCCCATATATTTCGAGGCGGGTCCGCCGTAACCCAAGTGGTCAAAGTGTCCGCCTATTATGATCGTCGTGTCGCTCTTGCCGGGCAAGTAGCCGACCACGTTGTATCCGGTATCATGAACGGGGATGATTTCGGTCTCGCCGACAGCAGTTGCCGGCGCGGGGTTATCGAAATCCAAATCGAGCTTCTTGAGCCCGGGCTGCCTGAGGAAGATGATCGGTATGTTCTTTGGTGTAACATGCGTGAGTCCGCTTGGCGGGATGCTATCCTCTTGACCTGAGGGCGTTACAAAGAATATCCCCGCCGCATGACGGGAGATTGCCAACTGGATCTTTTCCGTAATCGACTCATACTTCGAATAGTCGACATGCGAATTGCTGTCCGGCTTGGGGGAAAACCGCATGATAATGACAGCCTTGCCCGCGACGTCGAGCCCTTTGTAATCGTCGTAGCTGCTGTCGTCACTGCGAATACCATACCCCACCGGGACGATCTCCGAGAAATTGAATTTACCGGTCGAAGACTGTGCAAGCGGCTGAAACTCCTGATCCAGAATCAACTCTTTGCCGTTGATTGCCAGACTGTTGTTTGGCCCCAGGCTGATCTTCTTGATGAAATCGAAGGACTGAAAGTACTTGCCGTCATCTCCTTTGGGTAACAAGCCGGCTGCTTTGAATTTGGATTCGATAAACTGCGCAGCCTTCCATTCTCCCACCTCGCCGACTTCGCGCCCTTCAAGAGAGTCCGATGCTAGTACACCGATGTCGCGGTAGATTGAGTCCGGAGTGATTACGTACGGGGCAGCCGGAGTTGTCTTGGCCAGCACGGCTAACATCATTGCGGCGGCCACCATTAGTCGGGATGCGCGCATCAGAGAAATCCTTTCACCTTCGAGTCGACCTGGTCCCGGAATATAGACGTAGCCCCTCCACCTGTCAGGTTCAAATTTCGACGAAAGTCTTGTGTCAAATACGGTTGCGTTTGAAGGAGATACCGGCTATTTTCGATCCTGATAGCAAATGGAGAGTATAAGCCCTATGAAATGTCCCAAATGTAGTAGCTCGATAGCTGACGGCGTGAAGTTCTGCCCGGAGTGCGGCTCACCGATCGCCGCAATCGTAAAACAGGAACCATCAACTGGGCCGAAGAAGAGTAACACTGTTCGCGACGCTGCGATTATTGTTGGTGTTCTCGCAGTGGTGACCGCAGCCTATTTCCTGTTCAAGGAAAAGCCGGAGCCACCGATGCGCTCAGAACCGAATACACCCTCGGCGGCCAACCAAATGCCGGCTGATGCAGCTAGTGGTCAGGACTCACCGCATGATGAGGGGACCGCCATGAACTCCGCCCTCCTGGATAGTCTCCCTAAAGATTACAACTCGCTGGTTCAGTTTGGCAACAACTACATGGATCACGGCAATTATGCTGTTGCCGCCGAGTGTTATCGAAGAGCTTTGGCTATAAGCGAAGAATCCCAGGATGTCCGGGTCGATTATGGTGCCTGCCTCCATGGCATGGGATTGGCGGATCGGGCCATCGATGAGTTCCGCAAAGTACTGGCTAAGAATGCCAAGCATCCCATTGCAAATTACAATATGGGGATCGTCTACAGCGAGATAGGGAAGCAGGATTCGATGAAAGTCTACATGAAGAAGTATCTCGCGCTCGACCCGAACGGCCTGGCATCTGAATCTGCCAAGAGCTTCCTCAAAAAAGCCGGCGATTGAGTTCGCATGACATTCATCGCAGAATGGGCTGAGTCGACCTGGTGCATGGTTTTGTGCTCAGCCTTTCTATTTGTGCTCGGTCTGATACTGGCGGGCCTGCTGCACCTGGTTCTTAACGAGAAAATCCTCCACAAACTGAACTCCGGATCCCGCTGGTCACGTGTCTTCAAGACGGCCGTGATCGGAATTCCACTCCCACTCTGTTCATGCTCTGTTTTGCCTGTGGCCTCACGCCTTCGAGCTGGAGGTGTCAGTAAGGGAGGGGTAGCCGCTTTTCTGGTGGCTACTCCGGAGACCGGGATCGATTCGCTGTTATTGACCTACGCCCTCACCGACCCGATGATGACCATTGCACGTCCAGTGGCCGGTTGGATAACGGCCATGACGGTGGGAATGACGGAGGAAGCACTCGGGGCGCACCAAATCTCTTCCAACGGACCCCGATGGGCGACATTGCCGCAGTCCGATGCCGGTTGCGGGGATGACTGTTGCTGTGCGCCCGAGAAGACTGTTCCCCAGGCGAGTTTTGTCCGGCGGATACCGTTCGGTATTACGTACGCATTTACCGACCTGCTGGCCGATCTAGCACCTTACCTCTTGATTGGATTCGTGCTAGCTGGTCTGGCTACTGTAGTTATCGGGACTGGCAGCATAGTACCTGCCTCTGTCGGAACCGGTTGGCAGGGGTATCTATGGGGGGCGTTGATCGGTATACCACTGTACGTCTGCGCGACATCTTCAACTCCTCTCGCAGCATCCCTCTTGGCGGCCGGCTTTTCCCCCGGAGCCATTCTGGTGTTCCTGCTGGTAGGACCCGCGACCAACATTGCCAGCATGGTGGTTCTAAAGAAACTGCTTGGTCTCTGGTCTGCGATGCGATTTGTCGTTCTCGTAATTGCGACATCGATCGTCTGTGGGGTGGTCCTGGACATGGTCTATCACGCGCTTAGATTGCCGGTTTCGTTTAGAGCGGCGTCGGTCCACCTGGAGCATCTCCATTGGTACGACACGGTGTGCGCAATTGGACTGTCAGCGTTAATTCTGCTCTATTCGGCGCGGGCCGGTATATCCAGACTCCGGGCAAGATTATAACTGGCTAAGTCCCGGCCTGGATATTTACCTTTAAGCATGGTCAGCGATATTTCCCGATCCAGTAATCTTTTTCGTGGCATGCTCGATTTTGTCTTTCCACCCCTGTGTGCCGGTTGCGGAGAGTATTGCGAGCGATCTTCGCTTCTCTGCAACAGCTGTCTCGGGAAAATCCAGACCTATGACAATCCGTTCTGCCTCAATTGCCGGCAGATGATCGGCGACGTTCCGGAATGTCCCACCTGCGGGGACAAATCGCTCTTGTTGTTTGCGTACGGTAACTACGTTGATCCGCTCAAGGAAATTGTGGCCCAATTCAAGTTTAAGGGAGTTACCGGACCGATTCCGACTCTGGCCGAAGCTCTGGTGGCT
>JBATNE010000027.1:0-3445 GCA_049290195.1 Candidatus Zixiibacteriota bacterium | reverse complement strand
TTAGCGACGCGTGCAGCAGGTCCTGCAAAGTCAACTCCCATCCCTGACGAAGCCGGGTGAACGATGAATGATAGGCATCGTCCTTACTCACGACAATTGTCTTGGAGAAGTCTGTCACATTATCCAGGACAACCATCGCGGCGACTAGTTTGGAAAGCGACGCGATCGGCTGGGCCATTTCTGAGTTCTTGGCATAGAGCACTTTGCCAGTCTCGTAATCTACAAGTAACGCCGAGCGGAGATTCAGCTTTGGTCCGGTTTGCCTGACCCCTTCGAAATCGAACGGGTCGACCATGGCCACCGACGGTTGAACCTGCTGGGCTTCGACAACCCCAGGCTTGCTGGCGAGGCTCGGAATAAATGCGGCTCCACCGGCAATTATGACAGCGGCGGTTCCGACTCTGAATAGCAACCTGCGCATTGGACTATATTTCCCTTGCTAGTACTTTATCCATTTCACGATCTCACCCAGGGTGGGGCGTTTCCCGTACATCAGGATCCCAACCCGGAAGATCTTTGCCGTCAGCCAGATTATCCCAACTGTTCCGGCACAAATCAACAATAAAGCAAGGGTTGCTTCCCCAACAATTCCGGAAAAGAGCGAATAGTGGGACTCTGTCGGAGCGACAAAGGCAACGCGCATCGCCATCATGGTTGGCGAAAACAGCGGGAAGAATGACAGCACTCGTGCCAGTACAGAATTCGGATCCTGAATCACGCTTACCCCCACCATGACCGGCAGAAGCATGCACATGATGATCGGGAACATGAAATTCTGCGCTTCCTTCTCATTGTTGACCACTGAACCAAGCAGAGCGAACAGTGTCGAGTACATAATATACCCCGTAACGAGATACAATGAGAAGAATATCACTACGACTGGATTGAAAACAACCTGGGTAATTGCGGGGTTCATTTTGAACGACATCATGCCGCTGACTACAAATACACCTGCCCCCACGGTTATCCAAACCAATACGGCCGTCAGCGTTGCAGCCCCAAGTCCGAGTATCTTTCCCATCATGAGCTCAAACGGGGACACCGAGGAAACCATGACTTCCATGATTCGGGAGTTCTTTTCATCGATAATGGACCGCATCACCTGCATGCCGTAGGTCAGAATCATCATGTACATGATCATAACAAGGGCAAAACCGGAGAAGTACTTGGTCCCGGAGTCGATCATTTCGCCGGTAGCGGTCTGCTGGTGCAGGTCCATTGGCCGGGAAAGCGCCAATACGGAGTCTACCGAGACATTGAGATTGGCCAAATCGAGCCGCTTACTGGCCATCGCCCGCCCAAGTTCCTTCTCAAATCGTCCCTGGGTGGCAAAATTATCCGAATTGGTGATGAGGACGACGTTGGAATCCGACAACACAGCACCCTCGTGAATCACCAGCACGAACTTGATGTTCTTTGCCTGTATTTCCGACCGAAGCGAGTCGAGTTGCTTCTTTTCGATCTCATCGCTGGGAGGAGTCAGGATTTCCAGGACATTGTACTTCGCAGTCGCACTTGCGTCCTGTGGATCACCCAACTTATAGGTCTTAATACGTTCTGAAAACGCCGAGCCAAGGGCCATCCCAGATCGATCAACAATGACAACCGGTTCAGGGGTGGTCGGTTCGTTCTTGGCAAGCATTGCAGGAATGACCATGAATGCCGCCATCATTAGAGGCGTGATCAAGAGCCCTATGATGAATGACTTCTTCTTAACAACCTGGGAATATTCCCGATTGAAAACTGTCCAAAATTTACGCATTGGTCACCCCCTGTTTCTGTGCGAACACTTCCGATGGATCGACTTTCGCCATCTCGATGAAGATATCGTACAGCGAGGGCTCAACTACGGCGAACCGGCGAATCTTCACGCGCCCAATGAGGCTCTTGAGAATGCTGTCCGGTTCAATACCATCCTGGAGGCTAAGTTCGAGATACCGATTGTAGTCGGTTACGCGGGCCACGCCGGGAAGGTCCTTAATGAACGAGCCATCGCCGTCCATTTCAATTTGGACCGAGTTCGTGCCAAATCGGGCTTTGACTTCCCCAAGCTGGCCGTCAATAACCTTCTTGCCCCTGGAGATCATACAAAGGTGATCACAGAGCTTTTCGGCCTGTTCCATGACGTGCGTTGAAAACAGAATAGTGACACCGCTCCGCTTGAGTTCGAGGATAATGTCCTTCATCAGTTCAGTGTTCACCGGATCGAGACCGGAAAACAGCTCGTCGAGTATGAGCAAATCCGGTTCGTGCATGATGGTCGTAATGAATTGAAGTTTCTGCGCCATCCCCTTGGACAGTTCCTCGACTTTCTTGGGACGGTAAGCCAGCAGGTCCATGCGTGAAAGCCATGGATCAATCTTGGGCATCACTTTGCTCTTCGGATATCCCTTGAGTTCGGCCATATAGATGATGACTTCTTCAACCGTCATTTTCTTGTACAGGCCGCGCTCTTCCGGGAGATAGCCGACGCGATTTCGGAACTCTTTACCTGCAGGCATCCCTTCGACGAGAATACTGCCTGAGTCCGGTGCGGTAATGTTCATTACCATGCGGATAGTCGTCGTCTTGCCGGCGCCGTTGGGGCCGATAATCCCAAAAATCGTCCCCTTGGGAACAGTCAGCGAGAGGCTGTCGACCGCGACTTTGCCGTCATACTCTTTGCGAATGTTCTCGAGTCTCAAAAACATGGGTGTAACTTCCACCTTCTGTGTGTAATGTTTAGAAACTGGTGTATTGCCTCATGTCGATCAACAAAAACCGGCCGCTGTTGCTTCATACGACCGGAATTGCTCAAACGTCGACAATTCCCTTCACATACGAGCCTTTCAGTCACGAGTTGCATCCGCTTTTGCTCCTGAGCGACTGCCCCTTTTCCTGGTTGAAACCGGTTGCATTCTGACCCTCTTGCACTTGCGACAGATCCACTTGCGCTGCTTGTGGAATACCCGCTTCTGCTCGATCATAGCCTTGTGGCATTTCGGACAAATCATGTGTGCTCAGCCGAGTTCATTTGGCGATTCGGAAGAAGTCAACCAACAGGAACTCCACTCGCCCGATAAAGGTAGACATGCGCGACATGACAGTATAGCCAAAAGTAGTGCCGAAGAAGATCATTAAGAAGTACGTTCCCAGATACGATACCCGCCCTAATAGACCTTTATGCTCATGGCTGAAATAGAAATAGGCCAATGTGCATATGAGTCCTATGATCACGATCGCGCCGTTCAACATGCCTATTCCGGAGGCATCGACCACGGAGCCGACCGAGCCGGTCAATTGTGTCAAAATGCGGGGTCCCAGCATGGCCGGGATGGCGGCGCCGGCGCCGGAACCAATAAGTATTGCCAGCGGAATGCGAGAGAGTGCGGCGGTTTTGGGATGAAACCGCGCGAACATCATCAGCCCCAATACCAGAGGAATATACAAGTCCGCATGGCCACCC
>JBATNE010000026.1:0-20409 GCA_049290195.1 Candidatus Zixiibacteriota bacterium | reverse complement strand
TGCTGTGATCCGGTGAAAATTCCAGATGATGGGGCGCCGGGACCTGCGCGGCAAGGGAGTCAGTACGGGCGAGAGTCTTGGAATCGTAAATGTACAGCGAACCATCCTGCTGGTTGAGGACATAGAGGGAACCATCGGGGCCGAAACTGGGCGTGGCCGGTTGGCTGGACTTGTCTTTGCAGCCTGTGGCGAGACCGAAGAGAACCATCGCAACGACAAGTGGGGCAAGTGATAGAGATCTTCGCATGTACAGTTACCTTATTTCGCTTTCCAGACAGGGACGCTCCGAAGAAAAACCACCTAAATGGATATTTGATGTCCATCTAGGCGCGTGTCACATTCACATGAGTATTGAAATCCGGCAGTCATGTCAAGGGGCATGTCGGGGCGTTCGGTGGGACCACATGGCAGTAATCTCGGCGCTGCATTGACAAATTGGACAGATTTGCCGATATTAGGTTTAGCGTCACGCACTGACAGTTCCAGTTTCATCAGATATCTACATCCTGAATTTCGGAGGTGGCTATGTCCATCAAGATCAGCACATCCATGGTACCGGCGGTGTTCGTCCTTTGCCTGCTTTTCGGCAGCGTTCATGCCCAAACATTTGGCGCCAAGACCGATTATGGCTGCGGGAGCGGGGCCTACTCCGTGTTTGCGGCGGATCTCGATGGGGACCACGATCTCGACCTGGTCGTGGCAAATTATCTCGGGGTCACCATTTCAGTCTTGAAAAATAAGGGAGACGGGACATTTGATACAAAAGTGGATTACACAGCCGGCACCCTGCCGACATCGGTGTTTTGCGCCGATCTCGATTCCGACGGAGACCAGGATATAGCGGCCGCCAGTCAGACCAGCAACACGGTGTCGATCTACAAGAACGACGGAGCGGGGAATTTTGCAGCCAAGGTTGACTATGTCGGTGGAGGGGGAGCGAGGTCACTGTTTTGCGCGAATCTCGATGGGGACTCTGATATAGACATAGTGGTGACCAACTACAGTGCATCGACCATCTCGGTGCTAAAGAACAACGGAGACGGAACATTTGCCGGTCGGAGCGACTATGCGACGGCAGGGGCGCCGCGAGTGGTGTTCTGTAGCAACCTCGACACCGATGGTGACATTGATCTGGCGGTGGCGTGCAGCGGAGCGAGCCCATCGCTATCCATACTCAAGAACAACGGTGATGGGACGTTTGCCGCAAAGACCGACTATGTCTGTGGCACAGGAGTACGCGGTGTGTACGGGGGGGATATCGACTTCGACAATGACGTCGATCTGGCAGTAGCCAACTACGGAATCAGCACCATGGGTCTATTTAAGAACAACGGGGATGGAACATTTGCTGCGCGCACCGACTATGCCACAGGGAATGCGCCGACCTCGATTTATTGTATCGACGTTGATAACGATGCCGATATGGATCTGGCCGCGGCCAACTACTCTGGAAGCTCCATTTCCATATTCAAGAATAATGGTGCCGGGGCATTTGCGGCGAAGGAAGACTATGCGGCCGGAAGCGGGACAATGTCCGTGTTCCTGGGCCGGCTCAATGGCGACCAGCATCCGGACATTGCCGCCGCCAACCAGAATGGCAGTTCGGTTTCGGTGTTACTGAATGTACTGAGTTGCTGTGTCGGTAAACGCGGCAATGTCAATTGTGTCGGCATCATTGACCTTGCCGACCTGTCCACGCTCGTTTCATACCTGACCGCTGGAGGGTTCTATCTGTGCTGCACGGAGTCATCGAATGTCGATGGGACAGGCATAGTCAATCTGTCGGATCTGAGTTCGCTGATCAGCTACCTCACCGGTGGAGGGTACGTACTGCAAAACTGCCCATAAGTGATTGCGACTGATCGCACCATCTCGCATGACTATCGATCAATACCAACCCCTATTTCATAGGGGTTTGGTTTGTCCGGATTGGACTTAGGTCCGATCCATAGCGTACCATTCCTGGACCAGGTCTCCTTATACGAGTCCTTACCGCCGCCATCGATGAAAATACCGTAGGTATTTAGATAGGCGCGAGCACCCTGCAATAATCCCTGTGCGCCGCCAAGCATGAATCTCCCACTGGAATTGTAGATGTCGTCGCCATTCCAGTCATGGAAGATTCCAATTCCCTGAAAATTGCCACCGCCGCCGGATAGGCCGGGGATGAAGTATACATCGTTGCCGCTACGTTCATTGAAATAACCGATTGTGAAATCATGGCCGGAGCCGATGGACATATTCATCGTAGCGTTGTATCGGTCATTGCCGGCGAAGTCATCGAGGTAACCGATCGCGAAATGAGCGCCGGAGCCGAGGGTGTACCAGGTGCTCAGGTAGTCGTCGTTGCCGTCGCCATCGAGCAGCATCCCAAGCGCGAACCAATAGCCGCAGCCCTGGGCGAACAAGCCGGCGCGGTATTTGTCATCCCCCTTGATGTCGCACAGGATTCCGACACCGCCCGCCCAACTGTGACCATCGACATAGTCGGCCCGCTTGCCGAATCCGACTCCCTGCGCCAGGGATGAGTTGTGCTCTTTGGTCTGCTGGCCGGGACTGAAAATGATGGAGTCTTCGGCAATGTATGTATCGCTGCCCGCGTAGTTGATGCAAAGTCCGCACCCTTTGGTGTAACCGTACCCCTGGGCATTGGACCAGCAGTAGAGGGAGTCGTTGCCGAGGCTATCAGAGAGAATCCCCACTCCGAATACGCCACATCCTTGGGCATTAGATTTACAGCGATATGTGTCGTTTCCGTTGTTGTCCATGACTACCCCCACGCCGAACATGCCGCATCCCTGAGTAACATTTACTCCGTCATAACGGTCGTCACCACTCCTGTCGATGACAACGGACATGCCGAGAACAGCGCCGCCGATACCGGGACGGCTGGAATCGGCCGAGAGGTAGTGGTCATTGCCGGCGAGGTCAACAATCGCGCTTAGCGGGTAGGCGGAAGAATATCCGCTGATTGCGTACGTATCGTTGCCGCCCGGATCAAGGATGAGGAGCGGTGGAGAACTGAAGAAATAGTCATCATCAGCAGTCGATCCGATGACGATCAATCCCTGGTTCATAGGGAGATCGATTCGCTTATCAGGGAAGGTCATGGAGCCCGATGAATCGGCGAGCCGTTTGAGGGCTTCAGAAATATCCTCAGCTCCACCGATTACGCGATTCAGATCGACTTTGCCGGCCAGTTGTTCCATTTCATCGTTGTATTGCTGACCGTCGGATACGAAGTAGCTGAAGACCTGTTGCTGTGACTTGGCGCGATCGACAGATTGGTATGCTTTGGTCAGGCTGAAGGTGGAATCATCGATCAGGGCACAGAGGAGGTCGAGGCCGAATTTCAGTTTGTCGAATTGAGCACCTTCGAGCAAATGGTGGTTCTTGGCATAAGCTGAGAAGGAGAGCGGATCGGGGTGGGCAAGAAAGTCACCCATTTGGTCGGCGACCAGTCCGCGGCGGACCGGACAATCGATCTTGCGGCCGCCGTTGGCAATGAGGGCAGAGATGTTGCCGCAATCGGCCGTGAACGCTTCCAGATTCATCTGTCCGTACTTGGGGAGTTTGAGCGGATTGCGGTGGAACATGGTGAAGTAGGTTAAGCGCCATTGATCGCCACCCCAGGTAGCCATCTCATCCTGATCAAACCGGATGTCCTGGCCGGTCAGACCGACCTGGGCCATCGCCGAATCAAACAGAGAAAAATCCTGGGACGCGACAAGGGTCGGGAAGAGTGAAATCGCGATAACGAGAATAAGGCGCTTCATGAAAACCTCCGGCAATGGGTGCGGAGGGAATATAGATTTTGACCTTGCCGGGGCCAACCGATATCTGGATTTCGGCCGGCACGGGCAGGCAATGTGAGTCGAGCCTGCTACCTCAGAGAGGCGGGGCGCATCTCGGCGTCGACACTGGCACCGGCGCGAAGCACAATGCCGGGGATGGCGGTGATATCGGCGCTGCTGGTGCGGAAATTGACGATACAGGCACGCATCAGATACCGGTCATCGACAATAGCGTTGGACAGGAAGAGGTCTCCCTCTTTCTGCAGTCGGTTGAGAACTGCTTCGTTAAGTTCGTTGAGGTACTTGGCGATCGGCTCTGGTGAGCCTTTGAGATTCTCAGGGACATAACGAAACGTCGTGATGCTCAGGCTATTGGTTACCGCTTCCAGTTGCGGTGTGGCGGCGACCAGATCGAACATCTGCTTGGCGAGGGCGATGTCCTCGCGGATCATCGTAACGTATCCTTCACGTCCGACTTGTTGCAGAGCCAGCCAGACTTTGAGGGCGCGGAATCCGCGCGAGTTCTGCATGCCTACTTCGAAATAGTTCATCGCATCGTTGTCACCGTGGTTATCCAGAACATAGTATTTCGGTCGGAAGCTGAAGGCATCGATCAGATGCTGTGGATTCTTAACGAGAGTGCAACCGGCCTCCAGTGGGGCGTAGAGCCACTTGTGCGGGTCGACAGCGATAGAGTCAGCCTCAGCCAGATACTTGAAATCAGCCGGAGCCTCAGGCAGAATTCCGACCGGGGCGCCATAGGCGCCATCGATATGGAACCAGAGTTTGAACTCCTTGCAAATAGCGGAGATTTCGCCGAGCGGGTCCACTGTGCCGGTTTCAACCGTCCCGGCCGTCCCAACAACCAAAAACGGCGTAAGCCCGGCTGACAGGTCGGCTTGAATTTGTGTTCTGAGTGCGTCGGTATCCATCTGGTGATGCCTGGTGACAGGTATCCAGCGGATGGCATCGGTGCCGAGTCCGAACAGGTCGGCAGCTTTCTGAACCCAGGTGTGGGTGGACTTGGCCGCATAGATAAGCATCTGTGACTGGCCGTGGCGGAGACCCTTCTCACGGATATCATAGGGTACTTTGGCTCGTCGGGCCGCAACGAAGCCGAGGAAATTCGCCATGTTGCCGCCGCTGACCAATACGCCCCCGGCGGTGTGCGGGTAGCCGATCAGTTCGGAAACCCATCGAACCGTCTGTGCTTCGATCTCACTGGCGATCGGGGAAAGGACCCAGGCGCCGACATTGGGGTTCACACTGGAAGCAAGCAGGTCTGCCAGGGCCCCGATTGGTGCGGCTGACGAAGTGATGTATCCCATGAAACGGGGATGGCCGTTGAAGAGAGAGTTCTCAATGATGAGCGAAGCAGCATCGGCTATCAATTTGGCCGGATCGGCGCCGGTGACCGGGAGCGGACCAGCCGGTAGTCTGTGGCGAAGATCGGCGGCCGCAAAGTCTGATGTTACTTTCCGATTCGGAAGCGATTCCAGAAAGAGCGCTATCTGGTCTACCAGTTGGTGGCCGATATTACGGAATGTCTCGGGGCTCATTTCGAGCGGCGCATGTCGCCTGGGCTGCGGATTCTGAGTCATAAGATCTGGTTGCTCCTTCTGGTGTGGACTGAATTGATCAGCTACTCCTGACCATCGATCAGGCAAATATAGCCCAATTCGATCCTCTATCAAGTAAACAGCAGGGATGGGGAATGAGTTTGCCCGAAGGCAACAAAAAGGCCGGTGGAGGGGAATCCACCGACCTTTGGTGACGCGACTTGCCGGTTCTGATTACTTCAGCAACACCATCTTTTTGGTGGCTGTGAACGATCCGGCAGAAAGGCGATAGAAATACACGCCTGAGGAATATTTGCTGGCATCCCAATCAATCTTGTAATACCCGGCGTTAGACTCATCGCTGAAGGATGTGACTTCCTGCCCGAGGATATTAAAGATGGTCAGATTCCACTTCCCGGCGGCGGGGAGTGCGAATTCGATCCGGGTGACCGGGTTGAACGGGTTCGGGTAGTTCTGGCTCAGCTGATAGGTAGTCGGTACCGAGTGGAGTTTGGCATTGACGACTGCGCCATCATACGAACCGGCTTCGAGTGACTTCACGTTGCGACCGTCGACAAGGTACATGAGCGGGCCGGCCTGGAGCGAGCCTCTACCGGTCATGTCTGAGATCAGGACGCGGGTGTTTTCACCATCGAAGTTGTACTTGAGTTCCATCGGCGACGCGGCCTCGTGTATGCGAGGGTGCACGTTGCCCGGCATGACGAGGTACACAGCACCGATCGGAGCATCGGTCCTTGTGATCTGCAGAATGCCGTTAATAACGTCAAATACCGCCACAGGCTCATCACCAGGGGCGACCTTGGGGTACGGGAGGGCATCACCGGTGATGACGCGGATCAAGTACACCAGGTCGGCGACCGTGAGGGCAATACCATCGGCGTTAACGTCGGAAGCGGCAATTGATCCCTGAACATGCTGCGGGTTGGTCCCGAAAGCGGCCAGACCGTAGACGAAGTAGTTGGAGAACATCACCGCATCGGCGATTTCGTAGCCTACCTCGTTCAGGTTGATGTCACCACGAGCGTCGATCGATTCGGCGCAGATGATATCAATACCACCGTTGGTGAAGTCGATACAACGTTGCGGACCCGGCTTGCCCGGTCCACCGCCGATCATGCAAGGATCCGGTGCGCCGGCAAAGGTCGGGAATGAACCGGTAGTCTGGGTAATATCGTGCAGTTCGAAGTCATACACTTTGCGGGAAATCCACAGCGTATCTCCGGCCAGCGATGACATGGAGTTATCAGAACAGGTCTGCCAGTAGAATTGAATCGGCGAGTACTGGCATTCCATCGTCCGGTCATTGGTGACGAGGAAATTGACCACGGCGAGAGAGCCGACCAAGCCGTTGAGATAGCAGGTCGGGTGGTAGGCGCCGTTGTTCGTTTCCGCGAGGCCGACGATACGGAGCAGACCGGTGGGGCAACCTGAGCCGCAGTTGCCATTGGCACCCTGGCGATAGGTGAAGTATTCCCAACCGCAGGATGTGAAGAGCAGGCCCGGATTGACTCCCATGGTGGTCAATGTCGAAGCGTCGTAGGCGATCAGGAAATTAAACCCGCCGAGCGGCTTCCCTGAACCGTTCAGGAAGATATTGACCGGTTCGAACTGACCCTGAATGGCGTTATGGGTCTTTTCAATCTGGACGTGCATACATTCATCGATTGCTACGGTCACACAAATGGTATCGACCGTCGAAACGCCGCAGCGATCCTTGGCCGTTATACGAACACAATAGGTGCCGCTGGTGTCCGCCTGGAAGCAGAGCTGGGCAGTCGACGTATTATATGTTCCGAACGGCTCGACCTTGATGGAGTCAAGGTTGGCATCGACGTCGAAAATCAACAAGTCAAAGCAAAGCGGTCCGCCCTGTTCCATGTAGGCAGTAAAGTCAGGCGGAGCCTGGATGGTCGGTGCGTGATTGAAGTTCACGGTCACATTGACGGTGTCCTGAGAAGAGACGTTGCACGAGTCGGTCGCTTTCAGAACAAAGGTCAGATGCTGGGTGAGTCCGCCCGACGGACCCACGCTGGCACAAATCTGGTGCGTCGTGGGGTTATAGCTGCCGGAACCGGAAAGCAAGGTTACTGAGGCAAGGTTGTTGTCAGGATCGGAAGCAGTCGTGTTCCAGCAGATCGTGCTCGCCTGGCAGTAGAACACGGTGGTATCACGGCCGGCATTCACGACCGGCGGAGCATTCAGCTTGAACCGGACATAGAACGAATCCGTGCAGTAAGCGCCACAGAGGTCGAGGCATTTGACCACGACCTTTCTGATTTCGCTTACCGACGGCGTGTACGACCAGACACCTGACACGATCGAACCGGGACCAGAGAGGATTTCGCAATGGTCGAAATTGTTATCGATGTCGGTACCGGTGACCGGCAGACTCACCTGAGTCGGAACACACTGGAAGTAGTACGTCGTGTCGGCAGGCACGTGGCAAACCGGCGCGGTGTTCTGCGTGACGGTGTATTGGACGGTATCCTGATCCGACGCGCCACAGCTGTCGGTCACTCGCACGATGAACGTGTAAGTGCCTGAAGTGGGGGGCGTGAAGCAGATCGAACGGTTACCGGCGTTGTTTACGATTGTCCCGGTGCCGCTGACCAGTTTGACACTGTCCAGGTTGCCGTTCGGATCGGAAACAGTGATCGGATAGCAGAGCTGAGTAGCCCCGCACTGGAAGGCGGAGGCATCGACGCCCGCATCAACCACCGGCGGCTGATTAAGATTGACCGTTATGTTGACCGTGTCCTGAGCGATCGCGCCGCAGGCATCGGTGACCTTTACGATAATGGTAGAGGTACCGGAGACAGCCGGCGTGAAGCAGACCTTGTTGGTCGCCGTATCGATTGTTCCCGGTCCGGATATCAGCTGTTCCAGCACCGCATTGGTGTTCACATCGGCCACGGTGTAGGTGACACAGACCGGTGTCGGCCCGCAAAGCGGCTTTATCTGATCGGCGCCCAGACTCATAGTCGGCGGCGCGTTGGCGGTGATGTTGTAAGTCAGCGTGGTGGTATCAGCAGCCCCGCAGGAGTCAGCCACAACGGCGACTACTGTATAAGCGCCGGTACCGGCAGGGGTAAAGCACCAGAGACCGCCAGCGGTGACTGTTCCGGCACCAGAGAGTCTGCTCCAGGTCAGGGTACCGCCATTCGGATCAGAGGCGCTGAACTGATAGCAGATCTGATTGAGCGCGCAGACGAAGGTGTCTTTAGGCGTGGGCGGATTCACCGCGATCGGGCGCGAGTTGATTGTGACGTTGACCACGATCTGACATGAATCAGCGCCGCATGAATTGGTCCCTTTGACTTTGATAACATAGTGACCGGTGGTGTCGGCCTGGAAGCAGACATTACCGGCGCTATATGTACCAATCGGCGTGACTGTCACAGTCGGGGAAGTCCCTGTGACCGTGACCGGGTAGCAGATACTGGCTGCGGCGCACAGGTATTTCGTCTGTGTTCCGGGACAGGTTACTACTGGAGCCTGGCCGATGCTCACCGTGACCGTAATGGTGTCGGACGAAGTCGCGGCGCAGGCATCGGTTCCCTTCACGACAAACGTGTACGCTCCCGGAGAGGCAGGGGTAAAGCAGAAACGGTTGAGAACCGTGTCAATTGTGCCCGGGCCGGAAGTTAGCTGTTCAAGCGTGATATTGTTGTCGGCATCGGTCACTGTGTACGGCAGGCAGATCGATCCGCCGGTGCAGACGAAGATGGTCGTGTCATTGCCGACGTGCGTGACAGGTGCGTGGTTGAGGGTGACGTTATAGGTCAGAACGGTTGTGTCTGACGTGCCGCACGAATCGGCTACAACCGCCGAGATGGCGTACGATCCGGATGTGGCCGGTGTGAAGCACCAGAGACCGCCGGAAGTAATCGTTCCGGCACCGCTCAGTTTCGACCAGTTGAGAGTTCCGCCGTTCGGGTCGGAGGCGGAGAACTGGTAGCAGATCTGAGCCGAGGCACAAATGAAGGTGTCTTTCGGGGTGGCGGGATTGACAGCCACCGGCGCGGAATTGATCGTGATGTTGGCGGTGATTGTGCAGGAATCTGCACCGCAGGAATTGACCGCCTTTACTTTGAGCACGTAGTGACCGGTCGTATCAGCCTGGAAGCAGACCTGGCCGGCAGAGTAGCTGCCGACAGGCGTAACTGTCACAGTCGGACTGGAACCGGTAATAGTCACCGGCACGCAGACGCTGGTCGGCGTGCAGAGGAACTTGGTCTGAACACCGGGGCAGGAGACAGTCGGGCTGGTTCCGGTACCGATGGTCACATTGATCGTGTCAAAGGCCGCCGACGCACAGGCATCCTGAGCCTTCACGATGAACGTGTAGAGCCCGGGGGAGGCGGGTGTAAAGCAGACCTTGTTGTTGACGGTGTCGATTGTGCCGGAACCTGAGGTGAGCTGCTCGAGCGTCAGGTTATTATCGGCATCGCTTACTGTGTAAGGCAGGCAGACCGAACCGCCGTTGCAAACCAGGATGGTTGTGTCGATTCCAAGATGAACCACAGGGGTGCGATTCAGCGTGATGTTGTACGTCAGCGTGGTGGTATCGGCCTTGCCACACGAATCGGCCACTACCGCCGTAATCGCGTAGCTGCCGGCTGTGCTCGGTGTGAAGCACCACTGGCCACCGGTCGAAATAGCGCCAACGCCACTCTGCTTGGTCCAAGTGAGCGCACCGCCGTTGGGATCGGAAGCGGAGAACTGGTAGCAAACCTGGGCCGAAGCGCACATGAAGGTGTCTTTCGGCGTGGCCGGATTGACCGCGACAGGAGGGGCATCGAAACTGACATCGGCAATCACCTGGCAGGAATCGGAACCACACGAGGTGACCGCTTTGATCTTTATGACATAGTGTCCGGTCGTATCGGCATTAAACGTAAGGTTGCCGGAGCTGTAGCTGCCGATCGGAGTCACCGTTACAGTACCTCCCGGAGCGACTATACCAACCGGCACAGTGATCGGGCCCGGATTGCAGAGGAATTTCGTCATCGGGGACGGACACGAAACCTGGGCCGCCTGTCCAATTGAGACATTGAACGTCAGGTTGCAGGTGTCGGCATTACAGGTAGTAGCGGCGATCACCCGGATGTGATACGTGCCGGATGTATCGGCCTGGAAGCAGAGATTTCCACCGCTGTAAGTGCCGAACGAAGTCGTGACGGTAGCGGCTCCCGGCGTAATTGCCAGCGCCTGGCAAACCTGGCCCGTGGCGCAGAGCGACACGTTGACCGGGCCTGAGAGGCAGGTAATATCTGCCAGTGCCCCGAAGGTCACGTTGGCGTTAATCGTGTCCCGCTTGCTTGCGCCGCAGGAATCGGTCACGCTTACGATGAACTGGTACGATCCGGTGGTCGACGGCGTGAAGCAGATCTTGTTATTCGCTGTGTCGATGGAGCCGAACCCGGAGACCATGGCTTCGGTCAATTTGCCGAGACCGTTCGGGTCGGAAACCGTGTAGTTCATGCAGATCTGCTGAGCGGCGCAGAGGAACAACGTCGTGTCGGTACCGAAAGCAATACTCGGTGTGCCATTGATCGTGACCGTAATCTTCACCGTATCCTGGCCGGAACGTCCGCACTGGTCGACCGCGCGGAGCACAAACGTGTTCAGGCCGGAAACGGATGGGGTGAAGCAAATATTTGAACCGTTGTACGTGCCGGGACCGGAGATCAGCTTGCAGCTGTCCAGATTATTATCCGGATCAGTGCAGGAAGCCGGCCAGCAAATCTGGGTCGGCGTGCACTGGAAGACCGTCTGATCCGGGCCGGCATTGGCAACCGGCGCCTGATTGATCGTCACCGCGAACGTAACGTTACAGGTGTCTACTTTGCAAGCGGTCGTGGCTATCACGCGGATGTGGTACGTGCCGGTAGTGTCTGCCTGGAAGCAGAGGTTACCGCCACTGTACGTTCCGAACGAGGTCGTCACGGTCGCACCGCCGGGGGTGATCGTCAGCGGCTGGCAGATCTGACCTGCCGTGCAGAGGAACTTGGTGATCGTTCCACTCGGACAGGTGATTGCAGCCGGTATGCCGAAGGTGATATTGGCATTAATCGTGTCCCGCTTGGAAGCGCCGCAGGAGTCAGTCACGCTCACGATGAACTGGTAAGTACCGGTGGTGGAGGGCGTGAAGCAGACTTTGTTGTTGGCGGTGTCGATAGTGCCGGGACCGGAGATCATGGCTTCAGACAATTTGCCAAGCCCGTTCGGATCGGACACTGTGTAGTTCATGCAAACCTGCTGTGGTGTGCAGAGGAAAAGAGTAGTGTCGATGCCGAAGGCGACAGTCGGAGCGCCGTTGATCGTGACGGTCACTTTCACCGTATCCTGGCTCGTGAGACCGCAATGGTCGAACGCCTTGATAACAAAGGTGTAGAGACCGGAGCTGGCCGGGGTAAAGCAGATGCTGGAACCGTTGTAGGTGCCGGAACCTGAGATCAGCTTACAGCTGTCCAGATTGTTATCGACATCGGTACACGAGGCGGGCCAGCAAACCTGCGTCGGCGTGCACTGGAAGAGTGTCTGGTCAGGGCCGGCATTGGCGACCGGTGCATGATTGAGCGTTACGTTGAAGGTGAGATTGCACGTATCAGTCTTGCAAGTGGTAGCGGCAATGACCCGGATATGGTAGGTGCCGGTGGTGTCCGCCTGGAAGCAGAGATTCCCGCTGCTGTAGGTGCCAAACGATGTGGTCACGGTGGCGCCGGCAGGGGTGATGGTTAGCGGCTCGCAAATCTGACCTGCCGCGCAGAGGAACTTGGTGATCGGTCCGCCCGGACAGGTGATCGCGGCCGGAACACCAATCGTGATGTTGGCATTGATCGTGTCACGCTTGGAGGCGCCACAGGAGTCAGTCACACTCACGATGAACTGATAGCTTCCGGACGCAGCCGGTGTGAAGCAGACCTTGTTGAGAGCGGTATCGATCGAGCCGAAGCCTGAAACCATGGCTTCGCTCAATTTGGCCATTCCATTCGGATCGGACACCGTGTAATTCATGCAAACCTGCTGAGGTGAGCACATGAACAAGGTGGTGTCGGCGCCAAAGGCGATTGACGGTGCGCTGTTGATGGTCACCGTGATCTTGACCGTATCCTGGTTCGACAAGCCGCACTGGTCGACGGCACGCAGTACGAACGTATAGAGCCCGGACGCAGCCGGCGTGAAGCAAATGGTCGAACCGTTGTAGGTGCCGGGGCCTGATAGCAGCTTGCAGCTGTCGAGGTTGTTGTCGACATCGCTGCATGACGCAGCCCAGCAGATTTGTGTCGGGGCACACTGGAAGAGTGTCTGATCGGGGCCGGCATTGGCAACCGGAGCGTGGTTCAGATTAACGGTGACCTTGATCGTATCCTGACCGGTCGAGTTACAGGCGTCGGTCGCCTTGACGACAAACGTGTACACTCCCGATGACGCCGGAGTGAAGCAGACCTTATTCAGAGCAGTATCGATTGTGCCCGAACCGGAGAGGAGCTGTTCCAGAGTCACGTTGTTGTTGCCGTCCGTAATTGTATATGGCAGGCAGATCTGGGCAGGCGTGCACTGGAAGATCGTAGTGTCATTGCCGAATCCAACAACCGGCGCCGGGTTCACGACAAAAGTAACGTTAAAGGTCGACTGGCAGAACGCATTGCAGGAATCTTCGCACCTGACCGTCACGGCGACCGTCTGTGATGCCGGCGGCGTGTAGCACCAGTTTCCACCGGCCAATGAGCCGGGACCGCTGATGATCTGGCAGGACCGCAGGTTGTTGTTTACATCGGTAGCAGAGACCGGCAGACATACCTGAGTCGGACTGCACAGAGCGATAGTGGTGTCATTCGGGATTTGACAAACCGGAGCGGTGTTCATCGTGACAGTAATGAGAGCGGTGTCCTGTTTCGTCAATCCGCAGGAGTCGGTAGCCTTCAAGACGAACTGATAGGCGCCAGAGGTGGACGGCGTGAAGCAGATGTTGGAACCGTTGTAGGTTCCGGGTCCCGAGAGCAACAGACAGGTGGAGAGATTGCCGTTGGGATCACTGCACGAGGCGGGCCAACAGATTTGTGCGGGCGTGCACTGGAAGAGGGTCTGGTCCGGGCCGGCGTTGGCGACCGGTGCGCTGTTCAAGGTATAGAAGACGACTACTGTGTCGTAGCCGGTCAGACCGCAACTGTCAGTAGCTTTAATGACAAATTCATAATTCAGGGTGCCGGATGGCGTGAAGCAAATCTGCGAACCGTTGTAGGTTCCCGGGCCGCTGATCATCTGGCATGACTGCAGGTTGCCATCGACGTCGCTGCAGGAGGCCGGGAGACATATCTGTGCTGCAGTGCACTGGAAAATTGTCTGATTAGGACCGGCGTTGGCGACCGGTGCGTGGTTCGGACAGAGTGAGAAATTGTACGGCGAGACCTGCGGGTTTACCGAAGGTGCCGATACCGTGACCAAACCATCGGAAGCGGTGATATAGTAATCCACAAACGTCTGGCATTTGAGGTCAGCTACTGGAATCGTTGCGCAGAAAGTGCTGTCAGATGTCGGTCCGGTTGGTGACATGAGGATCGATGTATAGCTGGACGGACCAGTGCGGTAGTAGAGCGTCACCGTCAGGTTCGCCTTCGGCGTATCCTTATCGGTAACCCATGCGCAGATATTGGCCGGAGTGTTGACCGATTGGCAGCTATTGCTCAAATTGACCGTGGCCGGTGTGCGGACGATCTTGGGAGAGTCCTTTTCCTGGCAGGAGGAAGAGTCGCACGGGGAGCAGGTCGGGCCGGTCTTCTTGCACACTTTGGTCCAGTGCGTATCGCCGTTCTGGATAGTGTCCAGGCTGTTATAGCAGATATAGTATCGGCTGCAGAGTTTCTGCTTGATCTTCGAATAGAGGGAGTCGATCTGGGCTCCAGTAGGGGCATGGCTCCAGGTTCCCCCTGTGCCTTTGGCAAACGCCTTCATCGCCGACGGGTTATACCAGGTGGTATCGATCGGGCCGAGGTTAAAGGTATAAATCGGCAGGCTGGCGGAGTTGGCCAGGTTACAGATGAACGTGGAATCGTCGGCGTAGGTATTGTCGGTCACGCCGTCGGGAGGATTGGGCGAGCAGGACTGACTACGATTTTCAAGACCATCGGTAAAGGCGATCACCGCTTTACTTCCGAGCTGAAGCTTGGTGATGTCCACACCTTTCCAGATACCATCGAATGCCGCGGTATTACCGTTGGCGGAGATCGTGTTGATGGCATTATTCAGCGTCGTCTTGTTGCTGGTGAAGCCCTGAAGAACGGTCCAGCAGTTGGAGAAGGTGACGATCGCTACCTGATCGTAAACGTCCATATTGTTCACGAAGCGATGCATTGCCGCTTTTGCGGAGTCGATCTTGTGATCGTCGGACATACTTCCGCTGACATCGACTACCAGGCAGACATTCGTGATGCAATTTCCGGCCGAGAGTTGCTGAACGGTGAAATTGCTGATGGGATTGCCGTCCTGATAGAGGCAGAAGCTGTCTTTGGTCAGTCCACTGACCGGATTCCCCAGGTTATCCAGAGCGTCCACATAGAGGCAGATGCCCGGGAAGCCGGAGCAATCAAGCTGGGAGAGATCGATACTGGTGACGCCGGTGGCGTTAAGAAGGGAGAGCGGTTGGGTGCGAGGCTGCAGTTGCTGAGGTGTCGGGTGATAGCTCGTGTCTATAACGGTTTGGTCGTCGGGCGGCCCAATGACGATATACTGAGCGCTGACTTGAGCGCTGAGCATGATGACGAATAAGCCTGTAGCCAGCAGGCCCGGAAGAGAACAGGTTCTACGAACCCATGAAAAAGCCCCAGCCAATGAGCAGTAGCAACTCTTCATAATTCCCCGCAACAATGAGTAAAATGTTCTTCAGGAGGTAACTGCAATGCCGCCCGGACGTACTTGTATCCGGCGTGTTTTGATTGGATTGGTCGATGAACGGTCAACGCAGAAGTATCAGGATAGCGTGAGCAAATGCCCATGCACCCTCCCTGTGATTCAGATTAATACCTATCCGCAAGGAAAGCCGTTCGCCTACTAAGCGATAAGATGAGTTCCGATGGTGAAGTACGAGAAGCAGACCACGACCGGGTCTCACCCCGAGCCCGGCTTTCTTAGCTAAACATATACGATTGGAGGCAAGAATGTCAAGCGAATTTCGGCCATAAACCCAATCCTGGCGACAAAATATCCCGATTCCTGTGTGGATTCTGTTGTCTCTGAATTTGCTCCTTGTTGGCAGGGGTTTAAATCTCGCGATTACCCGTCGCTGAATAACGTCGGCGGTCTAGTTGACCGCAAACATAGATTGCATTATGATGGATCAGTTCTCCAACATTGGTTTCGCTGGCCGCCATCATATGCCAAAAGCACACTCATTTGGTCCCGACCCCGACAAAATTCGTCAGCTCGCCAAGCTGTTGCGCAAGGCAAATACTGGCACATTGAATTCCATCGAGTTAACAACCCTGGTGGATGAGGCTGCTGGCACTGCGCGTTCCCGAAACTACCGCGATATGTGTGCGGCGGCCGAGGTTCAGGGTGTTGAGCTTGATGAAATGGCTGTGACCGCCGTAGGTGAGATGTTCGCCCAGTGCCATGGACCACTGGCCTTTACGCGCGATTTGGTGGATTGTATAGACTGCGACACCGACCTGGTGGTCCGGTTCTGGGCTATTTCGGCCACCAAGGCTGCCAACTTCCTTTACCACGACCTTGAGCATTCCGATCGCAACGGATTCAATCTAACTCGAAACCTCAAAGCGGCCATCCGTACCAACCCGTGCATCCACCAATGGCCGGAAAAGCATCCCCAATTTGTCTCTCTGGCGGCTGTCGATGGCCTCAATCTGGACGGCGTGGGATGGACGTTTGAAGATATCTGCCGGTTCATTTGGGAGACCGGACAGGTTGGCGATTCTTCCGGCGACTGGCTGGAGAAGGTTCTGGATTTAGTTGTTGCCGATCGTTCACACGTCCATTTTGTGGAAAAGAGCATGCTACTCAAGGCCTTCAGAGAAGTCAGCAGGGAGATGATCGAATCCGAACTGGTGAAGGGGTTGAAGGCTGCCGGGCCGGAATCGGATGTCATGAGAAAAGCACGGGCACTGATCGACAGGGTCCGTCCGCTGGCCCACTTGGTGCTCGATCGGCAGGTGAAGAAAGGGCGCTCGGTGAAGGCAGAGCGGGAGTGTCTTGGGTTGGCCCTGGACGACCATTTGGATGACGTGCGGGAGACAGGTGGACCGGGGCAGAGTCGCCATGACTATGTAAAGGATCATTGGCCCGACCTTACGACAGACCTCTATAAACGGAGATTCAAGTCACCTTTCCAGACAGCGCTAACCTTTGTCCACCAATATATTATGCGCGGATTGCGAGGAGAACTCGGATGAAAGACGGCAATATTGAACTATTGCCACTATTAGGGGTGAAGGCAAAGAGGAGAACGCCCGGTAGTCAAATTGATGGACAAGGAACCGGCCTTCGACAGGTTAGCATGCTCAAGCCGGCGTTCAAAGAGGAAGATCTGAAATGCGTTTAGGGAAATGTCCATCGACAGAGCAATTGGATGCATACCTGTTGACCGCCCCGGAATGGCGTGATGCTGAACTGACCCGGCACCTTGAAGGGTGTGAATATTGTCAGGTTACAACCAGCCATCTGGCTGCATCCCTCACAGAATGCAAGTATGGGTTCTCTCTGGAGGACCGACTCCAGCCTATACTCCTGCAGCTCCTTGTGCCGGAAGTGGAGTCTCTGGCCGGAATCGGCCTTATGGCTGCTCAGGCAAGTGGCGCCAATGAGCTTACCCAGTCCATAACGCAAGTTTCATCGGACAAGTCTCTCTTCATGAAGGCAGTACGAGATTCGCGAAAAGGGGAGACCTGGATCTTCCTCTTGTCGGAGGATCCTGCGCTGGTGGCCAACGTGCTGGTGCGCCCCTTTGGTCTGGCGGGGGAATACATCACGGATCAAAGCGGGCGGGTCAATATTGGGGCGGTAGACTGGATTGGATTGGAATCCCAACCAACAGAAGTGCGAGTCCCCAAAGCCAGTTTCACTCTGACGCCACTGACCTTTGCGCCCGATGCCCGCTCATCGGCCGTCCTTTCAAATGCCAGGGGAGACGAAATTCGAGTTGTGCTCTCGCACCTGGGATCCGCTCGAGAAATGGAAATCGAGGTACTGACACTGTCCGGCGTGGCAGACGATTCGCCGCTTCGAGTAGCCTTGCGAGACCCGGTTACCGGGTCACTCCAGGTGTCGACCTGTGCCCGCAAAGTCGCCAAGATGGCGCGTATACCGGAGTTCGAAGCAGTTCAAATTTTCTTGTACCAGTAGCAAGTCGAATGCGATTCGAGGCGACTGATGACCGTGTATCGAGCTGATCGTAATTGAGTGGGGATCGAGTGGTAGATTTTCTTCAGATTGAATCCGAATCGCATCGCCTCCGTCAGGCGTTGCGCATGGCCACAACTGCGGAAACTCGATTGCGCTGCATACTTCAGTTCTTTGATCACCATCACTCACTCACTCCGTCGATACTCGAACCCTTTGTACGGGAGTTCGCTCCACTGGCGGCATCTCTTGCAGCCGGGATCACGCCCCACGACTTGCTTCCCGAGGATGCGGAGAGTCTTTCCCGCCTGTCAGCCATCCTCGAAATGCAGCGAGCCGATACCATTCCATCCAGTGATCGAGACTCGTTGGACGCTGCCAAGCGGAATGCCGACACCTTCCTCTCAGCACCGCAGCATCATGACATAGTTTCTTCAGGCGCCAAAGCGGACAAGCTCAGCTGTCTCTTTGTAGAACACTATCCTGAACTTGGACTGGAACCACGGGGACGGATTCTGACTTTGGCCGTCACAGCCTCGAGGAGCTCAGGCGGAACGACTGCTGATATCGTTGGGGTCCATGGACCATCCGGAGTCCCGGATGATGCGTTCATTGCACAGGCGCGTCGCTCTGTTGCTGCGGCCCGCACCCACCTGGAACAGCGTGGCAGGATCAAGCAGAATGAGTATTTTCGCGTCGAGTTCGTACTGGATTCCACTTCCGTTCGGTTCACAGGGGATTCGCTCGGACTGGCACTTGCAGTCGGGGCAGTGGCTGCGATTATGCGGTCGGTCATAGCGCGTGAATTACTTATGCCCGATCGAGCAACCGCCTTCACCGGGGCACTCTCCGAAAATGGCGCCGTTGAGCCTGTTGACGTTCGGGGTCTCAGGCTGAAAATCTACCGGGCGCTCTTTTCGAATCTCACTCAACTGGTTGTGCCGCGTGCGCAGTTAGCCGAAGCGACCGAATATCTGGCGGAATTGCGACAAAGATTCCCCACCCAAACGCTGACGATAATCGGTGCGGTTTCACTGGCGGAAATTGTCGAAGACGCGCAGCTCGTTGCCCACGAGCCGATGCCGGCCACTACCTATGCTTTCCGAAAAGCAACCCGGTATGGAAGTACTCCCTGGGTCGGGGGACTGGTTGCAGTCCTGCTGGGGGTAATGCTGTTCATTTTTCTCTTCCGGCTCTGGGACAAGAGTCCTTCCCGTATCCGCACCACAGAACATGGCTTCGAAGTGCTCAACCGTTATGGCTATATTATCTGGAGTAAGCTCTTCAACGCCACTTTGACCCCGGACAGCACGATGGCACCCTACTGGAAAATTGCGGACATCACGGGAGATGACGTCCCAGAGATTCTCTACATGCCCGGCGCCACCACCGCCGCAGACTGCAGCGGATGGCTCTTTGTGTACAGCAAATCAGGGGACTCACTGTTCAGTATGGATTGCTCCATCCGCCTCAAGTACCCCGGGGACACCGTCAGTTACGGCAAGCCACTTTGGATTGAAGCTCCGGCGGTCGAAGTCTTGAAGATTTCCGGAAAGACGCGGATTGTAACCTGGTGTTGCCGCAATCTTCCGGCACGCGGCTATATCAAGATATGGGATACTGAAGGGCATCAGCTGGGGTGGTATGTGCACTCAGGCGATGTCAATTTCCTGCGGCCGTACGATGTCGATGGAGATGGGAAAGACGAATTGATCGGGAATGCATTCGGGAACAGGGATACCGCCCAGGCCATTTTCGTACTTCCCACAGATTCGCTGCATGGTGTTTCTCCACCGTATCGGCTTATCATTGACAGTGTAGATACTCGGTTCGTGGAGCGAGGGAATCAGAAGTACTATGTGTACTTCCCTCCTTCCGACCTGGGGAAAATAGAGATGACCAATCCCTATCAAGGAGGGTTGGCCTTGATATACAACGGGCCGGGGGACTGGGTCGTTCATTTGCCGGAGCAACGAGGATCCATACTGCCCGGCGGAGACATTCATTATTTTCTAAATGCGAAGTTCCGGGTTACGGGTGTGACGATGGCGGATAGCTTCAGAAAGAAGCGCAGCCAGTTGATAACTTCCGGTGCACTGAGAGGTGTGCCTAACGAAGCCTACACCGATACGCTGTTCAACCATGTGACGTACTACATTGATACGTCGCTGGTTACCGAAGGGGAGCTGCGTCAGCGCGGGCTGTAGCCAGCCGGCGGGGCCGAAAAAGATCACTCATTTTTCGGCAGGTCCATCCAACTGCCACTATCTCATCAATAGAAGTTTGTATTAGCACAAACTGTGCGGAGGAGGACCCAGTCGGGCGTTGTGCGCGGCTGGGTTGATTTTTTGTGCGATTGATTAAGACGTCCTGGCTACGGCTGGTCACATCAATGACTAGTCGATCCAAACCACTTGATCGGTCTGTCAATCAGCTTGGTTCGTGCCGTGATGTAGGCTCGGTACGCCGGAATCCCCGCAACCGGGATTTCCCACTGGTCGAATCGCTCTGCTAGTACCCCGACTAATTGATCTGCTGTGCGGTAGAAACTGGCATGAATGCCCCCCTGATCAAACTTCAAGCTGTCTCCAGCCGGGAATCGAAGTGAGTCGCATTGAGATGTTATCGGAGCGTGAACAGTGACCGAATCGATCACCGTTACGGGGTAACCGGTAAAG
>JBATNE010000025.1:0-8548 GCA_049290195.1 Candidatus Zixiibacteriota bacterium | reverse complement strand
GTTTGCAGCCAGTGTCTCCGGCGGGACTGTCCGTCGATTGCACGCGCAGGCGAACGGCGGTTTAAGTCTTCCCATTACTACAACTACCGATCCGGGGGATGTTGGTGTCAGCGGCGCCCTATCTTTCGGCATGCGCCCTTTGGTATCTACTCCTGAGCTACAGGTGGCGGCCAGGGGCAGCTGTAACCGCTTCTTGAGTTCTACACCGGAACGGTCTGTTCGCAAAGTACTGACAGGTGGGTTGGATGTCCTGTTCACGCCGGATCAGGACAGCGATCAAAAATGGTATCTGGTGATTGGTGCCGGTGTGGCCCGCACGGACAAGCGTTTCACGCAGGTCACGGACCCATACGGCTGCCTTGGAGCGGGAGCGGAAATCGGAAGTGAAGACAAGCCGAGGTTAATCGTGGAACTTCGACTGACAGACATCTCCAACAGCACGTACGGAGATTTCAGATATCTGACTCTCTCGGTCGGTATCAAGTTCTGAGGGCGTTTCGGCCCGCGAGACTCACTCGACAATATCCAGTTCGATAATTGGCTGTTCGGTGTTGACCTGATCGCCGGCTCTGTAATTGATATTGCGAACTTTCCCTTTGGCGCGGGAATTCACCTGATTTTCCATCTTCATCGCTTCAACGATCACCATCGGTTGTTTGACCTCAACTTCATCCCCTACAGCCACCATGATCTTGACGATCTTGCCGGGCATGGGAGCGAATATCT
Source organism: Candidatus Zixiibacteriota bacterium (assembly GCA_049290195.1). Taxonomy (GTDB): domain Bacteria; phylum Zixibacteria; class MSB-5A5; order GN15; family FEB-12; genus FEB-12. The sequence continues at coordinate 7,822 of JBATNE010000025.1, read as the reverse complement.
TGTCTTTGGCGCCGGCATGATCGGCCGCTCCGCCCGCGAAATCCTGCGATCCGGGTTCGGTCAATTCAAACTGGACTGACTCGATATCGACATAACAAATCCCCTTGTGACGAACAGCGGCTACCAGGCCGTTGGAAGCGCCACCGGTGATCTTGAAGAGTCCCGGAGAAATCTTTCGGAGTTCATAGGCAGTACCCTCAATTGTGACGGTAAACCTCTCCCCTACTCGCGCAACCGAAGCAATCTTGTGCTGGGTATCGAAAACGAGTTCATGCTTACCCATGGATGCGATCTCCGATCTGCCAGTGCCCGACTGTCTGCCATGGCGACGGGGGTTCGGTCGACTGATCTCCCTGGGCGAAGTGACCGGTCGGGGATGCTTCAGTAACGGCTGCGGCGGCCGCGACGGCGAGAGGCAGTAGCGCTTGCGAATCGGTCTCGCGATTGGCCATTTGGGTCGCGATGAAATTGGTATAGGTCCTCCCGGCCTGAAATTCAGGATGCGAGAGGACATCGACCATGAACCGCTTGGAGGTCTTAACGCCGAGGATCTTGTATTCATGCAGAGAGTCTATCATTTTCTGAATCGCAAGATCGCGCGAAGGGGCATGGACTATCAGTTTGGCCATGATAGGATCATAGTTGATGGTCACTTCGGAACCTGCTTCGATTCCGGAATCGACCCGGACACCGGGGCCGGCTGGTTCGGAATAGAAGAGGATCGGTCCTGAGGACGGCAGGAAATTGTTCTCGCCATCTTCTGCGTAGATTCGACATTCAATAGCATGGCCGCGCTGAGAGAGATTCTTGAGATGATCGCCCAGCGGGAGGCCGGCGGCGACGCGAATCTGCTCCACCACCAGATCAACACCGGTGACCATTTCTGTAATTGGGTGCTCAACCTGAATGCGGGTGTTCATTTCAAGGAAATAGTAGTGACCTGTGTGATCGAGAAGGAATTCGACCGTACCGGCGTTGGTGTAGCCGGCAGTTTGAGCCACTTTGACGGCATCGGCGCCCATCTTGCTCCGCAGTTCAGGCGTTAACGCTATCGAAGGAGTCTCTTCGATAATCTTCTGATGGCGGCGCTGGATGGAACATTCGCGTTCAAACAAGTGAACACAGTTCCCTTGCGAGTCGGCCAGTACCTGAAATTCTATATGGCGAGGATTGGCGATATACTTTTCGAGGTAGACGGAATCATCACCGAAAGCGTTGAGCGCTTCGCGACGAGCCGCTTCGAGGGCTTCCTTAATTTCCGACGGCCCGTTGACGATCCGCATTCCCTTCCCCCCGCCACCGGCGGCGGCTTTGATCATGACCGGGTAACCGGCCTTGGCGGCGGCTTCTTCAAATTCTTTGAGGGCGTTGCCACTTGAACGCATCCCGGGAATGAGCGGCACACCCGCGTCTGCCATTTTGATGCGTGAGGCTACCTTATTGCCAAGTAAGTGCATCGCTTCAGCAGTCGGGCCGATGAAGGTCAATCCTACTTCAGCGCATCGTCTGGGAAAGTTGGGGTTCTCGGCCAGAAAGCCGTAGCCCGGATGGATCGCATCGCAGCCGGTTTGTTTGGCGGCGATCAGGATTTTTTCAATATCGAGATATGATTCTCTCGGCGGCGGCGGGCCGATAAAGAACGACTCATCGGCGAACCAACGATGTTTGCTGGAAGCATCGGCTTCGGAGTAGACGGCGACGCTCGGAATACCGAGCGTACGGCATGCGTTAATTACGCGGACGGCGATTTCCGAGCGGTTGGCGATCAGTATCTTCTTGAAGAGCGGTTTTGCCATACTACTTCTGGCTCCCCTTCACCCATGATGGCTTCCGCTTGTTCAGGAAAGCATCCATCCCCTCCTGACCTTCGTCAGAGATGCGCAGTTTGGCAATCATCTCGGCGGTGTAGGGACGGAACTGCTGGGGGATCATATCAGGAACCTCGGCGACCAGTTTCTTGGCCATGGCGACAGCCTCTGGGCCAGACGAGAGGATTGCCTGGACGAATTTATCTACGGCGGCATCGAGATCGGTATCTTCGACCATACGGTTGACCAGGCCGACTTCGAGTGCACGATCAGCAGTCATTCGTTCACCCGTGATGAACAGCTCGCGGGACTTCCCTTCACCGATCTTCTTCACGACATACGGACCGATGCAGGCGGGCACAACGCCGATCTTCACTTCTGAGAAAGAAAAGGTGGCAGATTTGGCGGCAACGGCGAAATCGCAGACAGCAACAAAGCCGGTTCCACCACCGATCGCGGCACCGTTGACACGGGCTATCACCGGCTGGCGAAGCGTATAAATCGTATAGAATAGCTCGGCCAGGGCATTGGCTTCGGCGAGGTTCTGATCAAAACTCTGGGTTATGACGCCGCGCATCCAGTTGAGATCAGCGCCTGCGCAAAACGACTTACCGGTACCGGTGAGAATCACTACGCGAATCGATTTATCCTTGCCGATCGTCCGAAACAGATCGAGCAGTTCGGAGATCACAGTCGAGTTGAAAGCGTTGTGAATGTCGGGGCGATTGAAGGAGACGGTCGCGACATCCTCGGCGCGAGTATAGGCAATAGTGGTATAGGTCATTCTTTTCTACATCCTGAAGACGCCGAACTTGGCGTCCGGGATTGGGGCGTTAAGAGACATGGCGATGCCGAGCGCAAGCGCCTGTCTGGTTTCAGTCATTCCGATCATACCGTCGTCCCAGAGGCGGGCGCCGGAGAAGTACGGCGTGGATTCCGATTCGTACTTGTCGATGATCGGCTGGCGGATCGCTTTGATTTCTTCGGCGGTTAGCTTCTTCCCTTCCTTCTCAAGCTGTTCGATCTTCACTTGAGCGAGGACATCGGCGGCCTGTTCGCCACCCATGACGCATATCTTGGCATTTGGCCACATCCACATCATGCGAGGGAAATAGCCGCGGCCGCACATGGCGTAGTTGCCGGCACCATAGGAGCCGCCGACGACCACCGTGAATTTGGGGACATCAGCGTTGGCAACCGCGTGAACCATCTTGGCGCCATCGCGCGCGATGCCGCCCGCTTCGTACTGACGACCGACAATAAATCCGGAAATGTTCTGAAGGAAAATCAGCGGTATGCGGCGCTGGGCGCAGAGCTCGACAAAGTGCGCGCCCTTTTGAGCGGATTCGGCAAAGAGAACCCCGTTGTTGCCCAAGATACCGACCGGGTATCCCATAATACGGGCAAAGCCAGTGACAAGAGTCGCACCATACAGCTCTTTGAATTCATGGAATCGGGAGCCATCGGCAATACGGGCGATCACTTCGCGGACATCGTATGGTTTGCGGAGGTCATTTGAGACTACGCCAAGGAGCTCTTCCGGATCATAGTACGGCTCTTCTGAACTTGACCGTTCCAGTGGTGTGCGACTCGGGCGATTCAAATTCTCGATAATATTGCGCGCCATCTGGAGGGCATGGGCATCGTTCTGGGCGTAATGATCGGTGACGCCGGAAGTCCGGCAATGAACATCGGCGCCGCCGAGATCCTCGGCCGAGACAACTTCGCCGGTGGCAGCTTTCACGAGCGGCGGGCCGCCGATGAAGATGGTCCCCTGCTTGCGGACGATGACGCATTCATCGGACATGGCCGGCAGATACGCGCCTCCTGCGGTGCAGGAACCCATCACGACCGCAACCTGAGGAATCCCCTTAGCGGACATGCGGGCTTCGTTATAGAAAATGCGGCCGAAGTGATCTTTGTCCGGAAATGTGCCTGCCTGCATCGGGAGAAATATCCCGCCTGAATCGACCAGATAGACGCACGGTAGATTGTTGGTCTCGGCAACTTCCTGAGCGCGGGCATGCTTAAGAATGGTCATGGGATAGTACGTACCGCCTTTGACGGTGGCATCGTTGGCAATCACCATGACTTCGCGGCCATGGACAACACCCACACCGGCGATCATGCCGGCGGAGGGGGCTTCGTTATCGTACATGTCATACGCGGCGAGCGGACTCAGTTCGAGGAACGGCGTTCCTTTGTCGAGGAGTTTTTCGACGCGGTCGCGCGGAAGGAGTTTACCGCGTTCCACATGGCGCTGGCGTGATTTCTCCGGGCCGCCAAGTTTGATTTTCTCCAGCCGTTCTTTGTAGTCAAGATGCTGGGCGCGGTTCTTGTCGTGGTTCTCTTTGAACTGAGCGGAGCGAGTGTCGATTTTGGATTCAATACGAAACATGCTATTCCAATTACTTGATCGTTTTCAGTATTGCGGCCGGGTATTTGATTTCCATCTGCAAGAGCGCCTGGGCAAGAGTCTTCCCCTGCGGGTCGGTCAACAGCGATTTGGTGCCGCCACCACCTAGGGTTTCTTCGAGCAGGAAATTCAATCCTTGCAGGTTGTCCAGTTCGTAGCGAACGACTTTCCCTTTCGTGATTCCCTTGAAGAAGGATTTCACTTTGGGGACAGTGAGATTCTTGATGATCCATGTGTACGCTTCAGGTGAGCGGGCGAGCACGCCGACATTGGCGGTGTCTCCCTTATCGCCAGAACGGGCGTAACACAAATCGCGAAGGATGCCGGTGCGAATTTTCCCGGACGGAAGTTTCGGTAGGGCGCGTTTTGGCTTCTTGATCGGTGCCGGTTGAACGAGATCGGCGGCGTTCATATGAAAGTCGATATCCCAGCTCTGCTCACCGCCATCGGTGAGGGCGTACGCACGAGCTTTGGCGTTATTGCGGTTCATGAGCGCGGGCCAATAGGCGACTACCGGCGATGGCTTCGGTCTTCCCTTTCCAGTTACCGCCATACCGGCCGGGCCGGAGAGAATAACGGTGGAGAGCGCTTTGCCGAAATCTTTGAGTTTGGAAGGATCGTGATCCAACGCCCCGAATTTCAGGAATATCTCGTTTGCTTCATAGGGAGAAAGTTGTTTGGGCCAGCAAGAGCCGGCACCGACCACGGCGGTGTCGGTGGCTTCGAACGTGTGGCCGACCTTCTTCCAGAATATTTCAGAAATGACTTTGGCTTTGGCGTATGCTTCGGGGCCGCAGACCAGAAGTTCGCCGGAGGCCTTAAAACCATCATCAAATGACATAGAGACTTTGAGGAACTGTGTCGCAGGTTTCCCTTTAATACCGAATACGCGAACTCGGTCCTTGCCGGATTTCTTGATCTGAATAGTATCGAAACAGGCGATGACATCGGGGGTAATGTAATTGGACGGGTCCCCCATCTCGTACACCAACTGCTCTTTAACGGTCTTCTCGGAGACGAGGCCGCCGGTGTTGGGATGTTTGGTGACAGTGAATTCGCCGCTCGGTTCGATTTCGACAATCGGGTAGCCTATATTTTGGAAAGTCTTTACATCGTGCCAGTCGGAGATATTGCCGCCTGAGGACTGCGCGCCGCATTCGATAATATGTCCGGCGATAATGCCGGCGGCGAGCTTGTCCCAATCATTGTGCGCCCAACCGAATTCGTGAATCATCGGGGCAAGGGTGATACCGGTATCGGTTACACGACCGGTAACGACTATCTGGCAACCGGCATCGAGAGCCTTGACTACTGGAGCAGCGCCAAAATAGATGTTGGCTGAAGTTACCCGGGTACGGATATCTTCGAACTTCTCCCCGGTCTCCATATTGCTGAATTTCTCACCGAGAGAAACCAGGTGGTCAATGCCGGAGAGAATATCATCGCCGGAAACAACGCCGACTTTGATCTTGAGTCCCATCTTCGTGGCGAGCCCGACAATCCGCTGGCCGAGGCCAAGCGGGTTGATACCGCCGGCGTTGGTGATAACGCGGACGTTCTTTTCGACAATGATCGGAAGGCATTCCTGAAGCTGGTCGATAAAGTCGGTCGCGTAGCCAAGCTCCGGGTTGGTGGCGCGCTGTTTCTGCATGATGGACATGGTGATTTCGGCGAGGAAATCCATGGTGATATAGTCAAGCTGGCCGCCCTGAAGCTGGCGTTTGAGGGCTGACAAGTCGTCCCCCCAATAGCCGCCGGCGTTACCGATACGGATAATCGATTTCAAACGGTTATACCTCTTAAGCTGTTTCGGTTAAAGAACCTGTGACCGTGTGGTCCGGTTCCAATTGGACCAGTATAGCCTACGAGGTAGGGTTTGTAAAGGGGGTTGGGGGGAACTTTGTGGTTGCGGCCAGAGGGGGAATGTGGGTAGGATCGGGCATGATCAGGATCGGTTGCAAGCCGAGAAAGTCATCTGGTCTGAGGTCAATTCTCGAGTTGCACTTTTGCGTTCTTCTGTCCGACCGTGATTGTGGCGTTTGGCGTGAGGTTGATGAAGGGGAAGCGGGTGGTGGCGGGGTGAGGCACGAACAGTCGCACCGGAACGGGTCGAACGAAGGGAACCTCTACTTCGCAACGGTGTTGCGGATTTCCCCTTCAATCGACGCAATTCTCTTCTTCTCTTCGAGGCGGCGACGTTCAAAGTAGAGGCTGAGCCAGGAATCCTTTGACGCGAGCAGAAGCGCAAGTACTGTAATCATTCCAACACCCATTTGCATCAGTGCGCCAAGCTTCACTTGTGGCTTCTGGCTGAAGATCAGCAAGAGTAATGCGATTACTCCAAAGGCCATGACATTGGTCGCAATTAGTGCCTTGTGCGGACGGTTCCTTTTTGAAGCCAGAACCACAGAGTTCGCTGACACCAGCGTCAAGTACGCAATGATTGCAATGATGCCCGAAGCTTCTAGTGAGCCCTTAGACATGATCACGGCTCCCAAGAGGGTGAGACCAAAATAGACCGCGTTGGCGATCAGTCCAAAGACACTGAGAAATGGCATGTGCTCCAATTTACCAGTTGCCGCGCCGGGATGTGGTGCAGGCTGAAGCAGTGGCACCTCGGAGGACGGAGACATATCAGATCCAGCATTTGAATTGGGGATTGTACCGAAGTATCCACAGTTGTAGCATCGAAATTCTCTGCCCACTCCACGACTGGCAAAGTTCAATTCAGTTTGACAACTCGGACAACTAAAGCGGACGCCCATGAATTACCTCCCAAGGCAACTTCAACCTTACCCTTGCTCCAATATTTAGTCGAACCGCGGATTCCGGTCAAGCAGAAATACCGGACTCACCAGAATTGATCCCCCTTCAGTCTCCCCCCTCTTCTTCCGATATACTACTCATGCGGAAAATATGCCTGTTTATAGCTACGCTGGCCCTGTTGACAGGGGTGGCGAATGGTCAGCAGCGGAAAATGGTGCTGGATTCCAACACCGCTTTCTACGAAGGTGAGAACCTTCGGTACATCCTCCCCTCTCCCCCCGGCTTCAAAATGGTCACCGATGAAGCCATCAACGACGGCTACTCGATGGCGTTTATCCCCAACGAAGTACCTTACGACTCGGCGACAATCATTATCGGGATCAACATCTACAAGATTCGCGGAATCACCTTTGATTCGGTTATCGCCAATGACACGACCGGACTGAGAAAGCATTACGGGAAGAATCTGTCGATCCGGTCAGTCCTGCCGCTTCGGGCAGACACCGGCGATCCGTTGACGACGTTTTATCTCGAAGCTGACCGGACATTCGTGCCGAATCGGGTGATGGCGTATTTCAACGGCGGCACGGAGATGGTGATATTCGAATTGGTGATCAGCCCCGATATTCTGCGATTCCAGGCGGAGAAGATTTTCGCCGATGTGGTTCATTCATTCCGGCCGCTCAAGAGAGGGACGCTGGGGCAGAAGTAAGTTTCCGATTAGATTAGATATGCAAACCCCGCCTGAAGAGGCGGGGTTTTTGTTTGAGAGAAGAACCCACCCTACGGGTGGGGCACCCTTTGAAAAACGACGCGTCATTGCGTGGAGTTC
>JBATNE010000024.1:0-2823 GCA_049290195.1 Candidatus Zixiibacteriota bacterium | reverse complement strand
CCGTTATTCCCTTTGCCGCAAAAAACCAGCGCCTTGTTCTGTGAGGGAGTCTCGAGGATCTCTTCGAGTATCCGTTCAGCGATTCCTTGTCCGGCGTTCTCCATGAGCGTCGGTCCGGGAATCCCATGCTGATCGATCGACTGCTGGTCGATCGCCCGCATCTGTGCGGCCGTGACAATTTTCATCGGGTCACTTGTATTTCAATCACCCTCAGGCGCGCTTGCGACGCGACACTTTCTTTCGAGGTGCGTTCGGATCGCGCTCTTTGATCGGCGCATCGAGCGCATACATGATTGCCGGCATGACATCGGAGAAATATTTCAACGTCAGATGATCCTTGATCTCTTTTGGTACTTCGGCCAGATCCTTCCGATTATCCTCGGGCAGAATGACAGTTTTCACTCCGGCGCGCACGGCACCGAGCAGTTTCTCTTTGAGTCCGCCGATTGCGAGCAGTTCACCACGAAGGGTGATTTCGCCGGTCATGGCCAGAGCCGGTTTCATCGGACGACGGGTGAAGAGCGATGTCAGCGCAACCGCCATGGTAATACCGGCGGAAGGACCGTCCTTGGGCGTGGCGCCGGCAGGAACGTGAATGTGAATGTCTTTTCCGTCAAAAGCGTCTGGGCGGATTCCCATGTCGGCGGCATTGGAGCGAATGAATGACAGAGCCGCTTGCGCAGACTCCTTCATCACGTTACCGAGATGCCCCGTCAATGTGAGGCTGTTCTTACCGTTCATGGAAGTTGCTTCGATGAAAAGAACATCGCCACCGACGGAAGTGTAGGCCAATCCCGGAACAACACCAATTCTCCCCTTACGGGCGAGCACTTCGCGGGTGAACCGCTGAGGTCCCAACAGGCGGGGAATTTCTTTCGATCCGACAGTGATCTTCCCTTTGCTGCCGGACGCGACTTTACGCGCGATCTTACGCACAACCGAAGCGATTTCCCGTTCCAGATTGCGGAGACCCGCTTCGCGGGTGTATGCATCGATGAGCATCTTGAGCGCGCTGTCATCGACATTCAAACGGGCTTTATCCAAACCGTGGTTTTCAAGCTGCTTAGGCAACAGGTGACGCTTGGCGATGGAGAGCTTCTCGATATCGGTGTAACCGGGAATCGTGATCACTTCCATACGGTCCAGCAATACGGCCGGTATCGGTTCGAGCCAGTTGGCAGTCGTGATGAACATCACTTTGGACAGATCGAACGGAAGGTCCAGATAGTGATCGGTGAAGCTGTCGTTCTGTTCCGGGTCGAGTACTTCGAGGAGGGCCGATGCCGGGTCACCACGGAAATCGGAGCCGAGCTTATCGATTTCATCGAGCATGATGATCGGGTTGTTGGTGCCGCACCGCTTCAAGCTCTGGATGATGCGACCGGGGAGAGCACCTATATAGGTACGCCGGTGACCGCGGATCTCCGCTTCATCGCGCATGCCGCCGAGCGAGACACGGGCGAATTCACGCCCCATGGCACGGGCGATCGACTTTCCGAGCGAGGTCTTCCCTACGCCGGGAGGGCCGACAAAGCAGAGGATAGGTCCCTTGACATCGGATTTCAATTTCCGCACAGCCAGGTGTTCAAGAATACGGTCTTTGACTTTCTCGAGATCGAAATGGTCCTCATCGAGGACTTTCTTGGCGCGCTTGAGATCGAGCAGATCCTTGCTGGATTTGTTCCACGGAAGCATCACGAGCCAATCGAGATAGGTCCGTGCGACGGTATACTCCGCCGATGACGGCTGCATGTGCGACAGGCGGTCAAGCTCTTTGTACGCTGCCTGCTCGGCCTGCGCCGGCATATGAGCGGCTTTGATTTTCTTTTCGAATTCTTCGATCTCACCCTTGTCGTCGCCGTCACCGAGTTCCTTCTTGATCGCCTTGAGCTGTTCGCGAAGGATATAATCCCGCTGGGACTTGCCGAGTTCGGACGCAGCCTGCGCCTGGATTTTCTGGGAGAGCTCAAGAACTTCGATCTCTTTGTTGATCGCCTGATACAACGACTGCATGCGGCGGTAGACATCGAGTTCTTCGAGAAGCGCCTGCTTCTGCTCGGTCGCTATGTTCAAATTCGAAGCGACGAAATCGGTCAGTTTGGAAGGTGTATCCTGGTTGATCGCCGTGACGTGGAATTCCTCGTTTAGGTACGGCGCCAGGTCGACCAGCTGTTTGATTCGTTCCAGTAGATTGCGCTGGAGTGCTTCCAGTTTGACATCTTCGCGAACGGTCTCGGTCAGCTCTTCGATTTCCGCTGAAAGGTACGGTGATGTTGAAGTAAACTTCTTGATTCGAACGCGGGTTAAACCCTGCATCAGGAAGCGCACGGTCCCATCGGGGAAACGGAGCATTTTGAGGATATTACCGGAAGTGCCGACTTCGTACAGATCTTCGGGCCCCGGGTTTTCCTTCTTGGGATCCTTCTGCAGGAACAGACCGATGCGGGAACCGCGCATGAGCGCTTCGTCCACGAGCTTGGTCTGCTCGACCTGCTGGATCATGAGCGGCATGACCAAAAACGGATAGACAATCGTCCCCCTGAGCGGAAGGATGGGCAGCGTCTGGGACGAAGTGAGCGTATCGATTTCGGGTCTGTCTATCACCTTAGTCATAGTATCATCAAGTCCTGCTTATCATTAACCTATCTCTACTAGTATCGGCTCGGCTGTGCAAAATTTGACCACAGGGAACGCCGATTTCTCGTGAGTTTCGGGGCCGTGCGACCGCCCCGAAGGGCTCCCGCACCAACCCGTTGTGCTTCAAACGGTCAAATCAACCAGAGGTTCCCGCGCGTCACACATTGAAGCGGAACAGAACCACAT
>JBATNE010000023.1:0-11905 GCA_049290195.1 Candidatus Zixiibacteriota bacterium | reverse complement strand
CCCTGAGGGTCTCCGGGGTTTTCTCTTGTCTGAATTTCCCGCGATACTACTTCTGGCTCGTCCGCCAGGCTTCGTAATTCTGACGCATCTGATTGATATGCCCCGTGACATGATCGTCATATATCACCAACCACTGATCAAGCGTCATATCCCCATGTTCCGGATGGTATATCTTGTTGGCGAAAACAGAGTCCGGCTGATCCGCCAGCAAGTCATGCGTCGTCTTCCGAATCATCCGGAATAACTCAAGGGCATCGGCAGTACTTCGGGAATGGTAATCCAGCTTCTCCGCCCAGGCATCCTGGTCGTACGCGACAATCTTCTTTCCCGGCTCAGCAAGAAAGAACCGGGCGCGTGTGGCGCTGTTGAGACCGGCATCGGCAAGATGCACGATTATCTCATGGATCGACCATCGCTCCGGCCCCGGTTTGTACTGCCACATCGACTGCGGAAACTCTTTCAGTGCAGCCACCACCTTCGCATGGCCGTTCCCATACGATTCCAACCGCTGCTTTCGCTCCTCGTGGGTCATACCTTTTCTCCTCTATTGGATAAGTTGAGTTGTGCAAATATCAGTTTGGCCCGCTCCGCCTCCGTGCGGTGAACCACTATCGGCTTTGGATACCCCGTCAACGATCCTGACTCCAACCCGTGGATTTGCCGGGCCGTCGCATCTTTCAGCTCTTCCACCCAGGTCCTTATATAGACCGCTTCAGGATCGAATCGCTTCTGCTGCAACCAGGGATTGAATACCCGGAAATACGGCACGGCATCGCACCCGGTCGAGGCTGCCCATTGCCAGTTTCCGTTGTTCACCGAGGGATCGTAATCCACCAGCTTCTGCGCGAAATACTTTTCACCCCATCGCCAGTCAATGTGCAAATCCTTCACCAGAAACGATGCTACAACCATTCTCACCCGGTTGTGCATGAATCCGGTTGCGTTCAACTGACGCATCCCGGCATCGACAATCGGAAACCCGGTTGTCCCTTCACACCATCGCTGAAATGCGCGCTCATCCTGACTCCAGGCCAGTCGGTCATATTTCCTATGAAACGCCCCACTAAACACATGGGGGAAGTGCGAGGCTATATGGGTGAAGAAATCCCGCCACAGTAGTTCGCCGACTAGCGTATGCTTCTCACCGTGCGACTCTACGACAGCTTGATGTACTTCCCGTATGGATACCGTTCCAAACTTGTTATGCGCTGACAATCCGCTTGTGCCGTTGGTGGCCGGGAAATCCCGTGTCTGATGATAGTTCCCTAATTCCGAAATCCGCTCGATCAATCGCAGCCCCGCCTTACGGCCACCCTGTATCGCAGCCGGGACGTGTTTGTCAGGTGAAAGGTCTGGCGGAATCGAATTCAGAGAAGACGAAACCTCGCCGGAAAAGAAATTCGGTTTGCTTGTGGGCCGGGGGAGAGGGACCGGGAAGGTCGATGCTTTTCTTGCAAACGGTGTGTACACCGTGTACGGTTTCCCGTCCACCTTCAACACCTGTTCCGGCTCGTGAAGCAGTGCATCGGCAAACTGACAGAACTGAACACCGGCAGCTCCGCAGACCTCCCGAATCTCATCATCTCGAATCACCGAGTACGGCGTATAGTCTCGACTGACAAACACGGCACCGATCCCCTCTGACGTTACCAGACGAGCGACAACATCCGATGGTTTCCCCGCAAAATAGTAGAGCCTGCCACCTTGGGCTCGAAGCTCTTTATCCAGCTCATCAAGCGACTCAACCATGAATCGAACCGCCGAGTCCGATCGGTACTCATTTCGCTCAACTTGTTCTGGATCTAAAATGAAGCAGGGGAGAACGGATTTGGAGAGGCGACCCGCCTCCGAGAGGCCGGTATTGTCAACCAGACGCAAGTCCCTTCTAAAGATAAACAGGGTCTTGTCGTGTCGTTGATTCATATGCTTTCTGATATGTGATACTAAACGGCGCCCGGACCAAATGGTTCCAGAGAGATTTAGTTGCTCGACAGGTTTCCTGACCCTATTTTCTCCTCCTGCCGATCGCGGCAGAAATAACACTCTATGAAGCAGTTTATCAAGAACCACCCTCTGGCGTTTGTCATCATAGTCGCCGTCCTCCTGCGCATCATGGCGGTCAATTGGTCCAAGGGGTATATGGCCTCCGATGATCACTTTGAGACCATCTCGGTCGCTTCCTACTGGATGCAGCACGGGCTGTGGGATGCCGATGGTCACCTCACCTGGGTCGGGTCTCCCGGCAGCGGTATCTGCCGCGTGCCGCTCTATACGCTGATGATCTATGGCGTAATGAAGGTAGCGCACTCGTTTGGCGCCGACTCACTCGATTGCATTATGTACTGGATGCGCGCCTTCCATGCCCTGCTCTCGTTGCTCTCCGTCTGGGGGGCGTTCAGACTTGCTGAAATCGTAACCGGCTCCAAGAAGTGGGCTGTGGCCGCAGGACTCGTCGCCGCCGCCAATCTCGCTATGCCGTATCTGGCCGTGCGCAATCTGATCGAAATGGTCTCGGCCAACTTCTGGCTTCTGTCGCTTCTCTGCATGTACGCCTACCAGTATGGCAAGAAGGAATCGAAACTGCTTCTCTACGCCGGACTGTTAACGGGCGTGGCCTGGATGTTCCGTTTCGAGATCGCCACGGCCGCCATAGTCGTTCCGTTCATCCTCTGGTATCTCAACAAGAGTATCAAACCGGCTATCTGGTACTCAATCGGTGTCGCCATTATACTCATCTTCACCGGACTGATTGAGATCCCGCTACTGGGGAAATTCATGGCTTCGACTTTCAATCATATCGGGCAGATCAACCAGGAATCAGCCATGTATGACACCACGCCATTCATCTATCTGCTCTTGCTCGCCGGGCTGGTCGTCCCGCCGTTTTCGCTCTACGGTTTCTATCTCATCTGCCGCAATCAGGTTTGGAAGAACCATCTGATCCTGCTCGGATCGATCGCCAGTTTCGTTATCATCCACACGATTCAAGAGAGTCGCCAGGAACGATACATTATCCCGATGATCGTTCCGACCATTCTATTGTTCATTCTTGCCCTCTATGAAGATGTTTCACGGCGTGGTCTGAAAGCGCCGACGCCGTCAATCCGCCGATGGATTATCGCCCCATCGATTGTCATCAACCTGCTGATCCTTCCGGTCCTGACCTTCAATTATTCCAAGAAGGGTGCGATCGAACCGCTGGTATTGATGGAGCGTGAAGATGGCGGTCACGGCGTCTTATTCGTGTCGCCTGAAAAGGGGAGATTCTACCCGCTGGAATATGGCGGCAATGAGATCGCCCCGTATCGAAGGGTCAACATGTGGGAGGATTTATCGTCGCTCAATGATTCAACTGATATTCGCACGAATCTTAGCTTCCTGGTGCTCTATCCGAATGAACCGGACGACAAGAGCCGGTACGAAGATTCAGTAAAGGCGGTCTTTCCTACCGCAGTCGGGTGGAAACATGTGTCACCTTCGACTGTGGATTGGGTCCTGCACAAACTGAACCCGTCCCACAACCGCACGAATGAGGCGTGGATTTACAAGATCCCGCACTAGACGCCGAGAGCTTCAAATCCCAAACCAGTCCACGGTCATAAATTCCCCCTGGTGACCATCGGGATCAAAGAAATAAATGCTCCGCCCACCCTTCGGCCAGATATGCTCAAACAGCTCCAGCCCCATCTCATCGAGAATCGCTTTCCGATCTTCGTACTCTTTGTCCGTCACCTGAAACGCAAAGTGAAGGTGCTGTCCGCCTCGCCCATTGAACAACCCACGCTTCCCTTTGACCCATAACCCGAACGCGGAACCATCTTCGAGCACAAACGCCGCCGCCGAACCATCTTTCCATCGCGTGATCCTGGCGTGAGGGAGAAGCCGGGAATAGAACTCCACCGACTTCTCAAGGTCGGCCACTTCGATGTGCATTTCCAAAAAGCGCATTGTAACACCTACAAAAAAGCCGGGCTACTAGCCCGGCTTTTTATCCATGAACTGTCTGTTCTTAGTTGAGATTGATGTACTTCCCGAGAATCTGATTCATCCGGGTCGTCATCTTGGAATTAGGCAACACTTCGGTCGCCCCGGCCGACAACGCAGCCTTCATCTGCTCCACCATGATGTGTGGCGAGTAGCAGACAATCGGGATCTTGGCGGTCGCGCCGTATGAACGGAGCTTATTAATCAGCGACGGTGCCTCTATACCATTCAGGTTGAGGTCGATGATAATAAGGTCTGGCCGCAATTCCTGGGCCTTTACAAATATCTCGTCAGAACGTATCGCCTTGATCCCTTCGGCCTCCATGCTATCGAGGACCGACATGATCTTGGACGTAAAAATCATGTTATTGACGGCTATGAGTACCTTCTTAGCCATTGAATCCTTCCGGACCTCCCTTTCTTGTTACCGATCCACCCTCATGTATCGGGACCACTAATATACGCTTTTCTACGTAATTAGCAAAGCATTCCATCCGAAAATGTTGTTGACATGCCCATTTAGCCTTGTAACCCATTGTGTAACAATGACAATCATTTCGTCGGAGCAAATGCGGTTGCACCTCTCTTCTCAAGATAGGTCCGTTTTTTGTTGATTTACAACGACATAGCAGACCACTTTCCACGTATGAAAAAGACCAAAATCCTCGCTACCTACGGACCGGCCATTGCCAGCCAACGCACAGTTGCACAAATAGTTACGGCTGGAGCGAACTGCTTCCGAGTCAATTGCTCCCACGGCGACCGCACGACTTTTACCGAAGCCGTAGGCACCATCCGAAAAGCCTCCAAGAACGCCCCGTACCCGGTCGGCGTCCTCTTTGATATCTCTGGCCCTAAACTCCGTCTTGACCGCTTCCAGGGCCAGCTTATGCTCTCTGCAGGGGATTCTCTGACCCTCTCGGTCGCCAAGTCAGACCTTCCCAAACGCCTCATCGGCGTCAACCACCCGGCCATTATCAAGTCGATCGCGAAAGGGCAGAGAGTGTTTATCGATGACGGCGCTATCGCCCTCGAAGTTCTCTCCACCGGCACCAGTTCCGCCAAACTCAGAGCCATAAATTCAGGCGTTCTGCTCCCCGGCAAGGGGGTCAATCTCCCGGATTCCAAGATTGGCATTCCGACTATCGGGGCCAAAGACCGGGCCGATATCAAGACGGCGGTCGAACTGGGCGCTGATTTTCTGGCGCTGTCGTTTGTCCGTTCCCCCGAAGATGTCAAACTCGCCCGCAAACTGGTCAAGCAATACGGCGGGAACCAGCGGATTATTTCCAAGCTCGAAAAGCGGGATGCGATCGAAGATCTCGATCTAATCATGGAGCTCTCCGATGGCGTCATGGTAGCCCGCGGCGATCTCGGGGTGGAGATGCCCCCCGAGGAACTTCCGCGCCTTCAGAAGCGCATTATCGCCATGGCCAACCGGCAGAGCAAAATCGTGATCGTCGCCACGCAAATGCTCGAGTCCATGCGGTTTTCTCCCCGCGCCACCCGCGCGGAGATCAACGATGTTGCTTCGGCAGTGTTCGATCTTGCCGATGTTGTCATGCTCTCCGCCGAAACCGCATCGGGCAAGTATCCGCTCGAAGCGGTCAAAACTATGGCTGCCGTTATCGAAGCTACCGAACGGGGCAAACTCGCCAATGAAACCGAAGCTATCTCGCGCAATGTCCGCTTTTCCGATTCTATGGCGATTGCCCGGCTGGTCAGCCGCGCTAGCGATAACCGGGATGTTCCGGTCATTTTCGCATTTACGACTTCGGGCTTTACCGCGGCTCTCATTTCCAACCTGTTTCCGCCGCAACCAATTATCGCTTTGACCCCGCACGAACAGGTCCAACGCCAGTGCAGTCTGCTTCGTTCAGTCTATGCCATCAAGATCAGCCAGCCCGGCTCGTTCGAAGGGATGCTGGCTGCCGTCAACCGACTGAGCAAGAAGTACTATCTGGCCAAACCGGGCCAGCATGTCATCATCACCGGTGGTGCACCGTTCGGATCAACAGTCGCCACCAATTTCATGATGTTCCATGAGGTGAAGAAATGAAGCACGTCACACCGTTCTTGTTGCTCTTCACGCTTGTCACCCTGTTAGCGACAACCGCCATCTCCGGCGACCGCCAGATCGCCATCACGTTTAACGAACTTCCGGCGGCTCCATCATTCGAGGATGTCCATGCCGATGCGCTTAACTACCTGATCCTCGATGGTCTCAAGAAATACAACGTCAAAGCGACCGGCTTTGTGGTCGGCGCCAACATCACTGAGTACGCCGATGTTCTTGGTCAGTGGCTCAATGCCGGCCATTTCCTGGGCTCCATGACCTATGACAACCAGGACATCAACGAAGTCACTCCCAGTCAGTTCAAGGAAGAAGTTGTCAAAGGTGTCAACGAGATCGAAGGGATGCTCGATGGTTTCGGGCAGAAGAAGCGGTACTTCCGCTTTCCCTTTCACAAGTACGGCACTACGGCCAAGGCCAAGAGTGATATAAAGGACTTCATCAGATCCCACGGCGAAGTGATCTGTCCCGCGACGATTATTCCCGAAGACTTCATCTACAATTCCACTTTGGCTAAGCTCGGCAAGATGCCGGATTCATCCCGATTGATACCGCTTCGCGACGAGTATCTTAATCATGTCTTTGATATAATCGAACAACAGGAGCAGATCGCCGAAAAGCTGGTGGGGCATTCCGTGAAGCAGATAATTCTGCTTCAGGTGAACCGCCTGAACGCGATTTTCCTCGATGATCTCCTGGGCGCTCTCAAAGACCACGGCTACAAGTTCATTACGCTTGATTCTGCCTTAACCGACGAGGTCTATTCTCGCTCTGAATCCTATACCGGCACCCGCGGCCTCGGCTGGCTGGAGATGCTGGCGAAGTCGAAGCGGTAAGTGCCCCGCAGATCGCATTGTCTCTCAGCTTGTTCCACGAAACTGGGTTCGTTTTAGATATTCTGCTTTTGTGAATCCTCCCATTCGGGGTCACATTTGTCAGGCATAGCTCTCCCTTGAAACAGAGTGTCCTCCATATACACCGCTGAACTCAGCTTCTGGCGTGATTTGGGCCAGTTTTTGCGATGGTCCGTGCCATGGAGAGACAAGACAATCGCATAGCAGTTGAGGAGGATAGAGTGCTTTTCAAGCGGGAGGGGAAGAAGGAATGAGTGTCAAGTTAGCGTGTAGCCCATTCGAAGGGTATCGATTTGTAGGTCTGGGCTCAACCTTGTTTTTCGGTGAGTGAGGCCTGACATGCCGGTCTATGGTAGTAGGTCAAGGCTCAGCCCAGTTCTTCATTGAGTGAGGCTTGACATGCCTGAAAAGGCTCGGCGAAATTGTCGAGCCTCCTTGCTAAAGAACCTCCCTGAGCCTCGACCTACGAAAATTCGGGCTCCTCAAAATGTGATTGTCCTTCCCTTTGCATAGTTCATCTTGTTTGATCATGACCAACATCAGACGATATTTTCAACCAGGTGATACGTGCTTTCTCACTCACATAACGCATGAGCGGAAGCCCATCCTTGTTGAAGACATTCATCTCCTGCAAACTTCTATATCCAGAGCCCGGGAAAAGTCTCGATTTGAGTTGGTTGCCTGGGTCGTGCTACCTGATCACTGCCATTTGCTTCTCTCGGCTCCCCATGAGTCAATTCCCAATGCCATGATTAGAATGAAGATGTCATTTGGTCAGCTCTATCGCAGAACCCACGGCATGATGATAGGGCGGATCTGGCAATATCGATATTGGGATCACATTGTCCGAGACGAACTCGACTTTGAAAATCACCTTGCCTATATACACTATAATCCGGTCAAACATCACCTGTCCAAAATGCCGATCGATTATCCTCATTCGTCATTTAGTTGGTTTGTGGATAATGGGTGGTATGTAAGAGACTGGACTCTGGCGAGTCGAGACGATGCAGATAGTGACTACGGGGAGTGACTTTCAAGTGAGTCAAGCTCAGCTTCGCTCTTCGTTGAGTGAGGCTTGACATATTCTTGCTGGATTTGTCGAGCCTCCTTGACGAAGAACCTCCCTGAGCCTCGACCTACAAGAATACGCCACTTCCATATTCACCCCCGCCAATACTCCCCACTCGCGTACATAAGGCCTGCGCCGATTGCCAGGTAAATCACCGCCAACAGTTCGCGGGGGAGAGGAGACCACCTCAGCAGAAACCCCAATGTCACCATGCCAATAATAAGAAAATAGGACTGCATCGCCTGAAAGGCGAAAATGCAGATCTTCTCCTTCTGCGGCGACAACTCTCTAATTCTCTGAATATTTCTCTTAGCGAGCTTGCCGAAAATGTACCGCCCTTTGACGAGGCCGATGGCAAGGGCCAGTACGATCATCCACCAGACGGTCATCTGGGATGATTCGAACCAGAACGCTCCCCGGATTGACAGCATAAGTCCCACGGCTCCCCAGACGAACGCTGCGGAGAGCATAAGTGTACGGCGTGAGACCGCCGGGTCGGGAATGTGAGCAGGCGCATTCATAGTACTGGTTGTCAATATTGACGAATTGTGTTGAATTGAGAAGAGAAAAACGACCCGACTGTCATTCCGAGGACTAATCCCGCCGCGGGCGGGATTGGACGTGGGAATCTCAGTTTGATCGCGCGAGCCACAAAGAGTCATCCTTCGACTACGCTCAGGATGACTCAATTGGGGCTCGCAATGACGCGGGTGTGCGCGTGCCGAGTAACCCGTGGAGTATATAAGAAGGTAGAAGTGCTGGAGGTATGGACAGAATGCTTCGTTGTTCCGCCTTCGGCGGAGACTGCCTCGCAATGACGGACAAGGCAATGTTGTACCTCACCCACTGTATCGGCCGGCGTCCCTGCATCGGCAAAAAAGTTGCCGGACGCCCTGCCAAATGGGCAACTCATACGTTATACTGGGAAACTAAAGGACAACCGGCCATTCACCACCCATAGAAGGAATCGAATTCTATGTCCTACTGCAGCGCAATTGAAACCATGACCGAGCCGAGAAAGGGCCTCCACAAGGCATATCATGACAATCACTACGGATTCCCTCTGCATGATGACAACGAACTGTTCGGGCGGCTCCTGTTGGAAATCAATCAGGCCGGGCTGAGCTGGGAGACGATTCTCAAGAAAGAAGAATCGTTTCGGAAAGCGTACCATCAGTTCAACATCAAGAAAGTCGCTGCCTATGGCGAGAAGGACCGTCAGAGATTACTGGCCGATGCCGGCATCATTCGCAATCGCTTGAAAGTCAACGCCGCTATCGAAAACGCGAAGGCGATCCTTGCCCTCCAGAAGGAATACGGTTCGTTTGAGAAGTGGCTTGAAAGCCACCACCCGAAGACGAAAGACGAGTGGGTAAAGTTGTTCAAGGGGACATTCAAGTTCACCGGGGGTGAAATCGTGAATGAATTCCTGATGAGTATCGGTTACCTGCCCGGCGCGCATACGCCGGACTGCAAGGTTCATACGAAGATATTGAAATTGCGCCCGATGTGGTTGCGGAAGTAGGCCAGTATCCGTGACGAGTCTGTAGGCCAGAACCCAACTCTGTTCTTCGTGCTGGCGGTTCTGCCGAGCCCGTGTATGCCTCCGTTCGTCATTGCGAGAAACTCCGACCGACGGTCGGAATGCCGAAGCAATCTGTCCCATCCTACAGCACCCTACCTTCCTACATCGTCCGCTTGGTAAACTTTGCGTGTGCAATTGCGAAATGTCGTCCTGGATGAAGGAACAGATTGCTTCGTTGTCCCTCGCGCGGTGCGCGGGGACGGCCTCGCAATGACGGGCAATGCAGTTCGGTGTCGCCGATGGGTGCCTTGAAAACCTCCCTCTTCAAGACGAGCGTAGCGAGGCGCTGAATCCCGCCTTCAAGCGGGACGCGGACGTGCCACAAATACACATGGCACGAGTGCGGGGACTCGTGCCCTACCAATCTTGTATCAGAAGGCGAAACCGCTCAAAGGATTCGGCTGCTGTCACCTGCGGAAGGCTAGTGCCGTACTCGATTTCCAAGAAATGTGATTCCAAACCGGCCGGCCGTACGTTATAAGTAATAGGCAGGCACCTACCGATACAAAAGGTACGGGCCAATCCCGCACCCAAGAGGCGGGATTACTTGTCTTGGAAAAACTTGGCCCAAAGGATTGTTACCCATATGCGGCAGGAAAAGGAAATCCGGCTAACCGACAACGCCCTCACGGTGCTGAAACGTCGGTACCTCATCAAAGATGACCAGGGAAGAGTCATCGAGACTCCGCACGAGCTGTTTGTTCGTGTCGCCCGGTTCATCGCCGGTGCGGATCGCCTCTACGGCGCTACAGAAGCCCATGTCGAGAAGACCGCCGAGAAGTTCTTTGCCATCATGGCCTCGCTGGATTTCGTCCCGAATTCCCCAACACTGATGAACGCCGGTCGCCCGCTCGGTCAGCTCTCGGCCTGCTTTGTCCTGCCGGTCGGGGACTCGATGGAAGAAATATTCGAGACGAACAAGCACGCTGCCATCATCCATAAATCCGGCGGTGGAACCGGGTTTGCCTTCTCGCGACTTCGCCCGAAGAATTCCGTCGTGGCATCCACATCCGGCGTCGCCAGCGGACCGGTCTCGTTCATGAAAGTGTACAACGCTTCGACCGAGGCGGTCAAACAGGGGGGAACTCGTCGCGGCGCCAATATGGGGATCCTTCGAGTCGATCACCCGGATATACTCGACTTCATCTCCTGCAAGCAGGACACAAGCGAGATCACCAATTTCAATATTTCGGTCGCCGTCACCGATGCCTTCATGGATGCCCTCCGCAAGGGGGATCGGTACACGCTGTTTGATCCGCGTCACGGCAAGCCGCACATGATCGATGGGCATGAGGCCACCCTTGATGCCCGTGAAGTATTCGACAAGATCGTCGAGCAGGCCTGGAAAACCGGCGAACCGGGAATTGTTTTCATTGACCGGATGAATCGCGGCAATCCGACCTCGCCGTCTGAGAGTATCGAGGCCACAAATCCGTGTGGTGAGCAGCCGCTGCCACCGTACGACTCATGCAACCTCGGGTCGATCAACCTTGGTCAGTTCGTTCCGGATGAGCTTCCGACCGACTACACGGCTACGGAGGCATCCCGAGCGATCGATTGGGATCGACTGGCGCGGACAGTCCACGCCGCGGTGCATTTCCTTGATAACGTCATCGATGTCAATAAGTATCCGATCCCGCAGATCGAAGCGCAGACCAGGAAGAACCGACGGATCGGACTCGGCGTCATGGGTTGGGCCGACATGCTGGTCAAACTGCATCTGCCGTATAACTCCGAAGAAGCAATTGCACTCGGGGAACAGCTCATGGAGTTTGTCGAGACTGAGGCGCGCAAACAGTCTTCGGAGCTGGCGGTATCGCGCGGACGCTTCCCCAATTGGGAAGGATCAGTCTACAAGCAGGATGAATTGCTCATGCGCAATGCGACGGTCACGACTGTCGCACCAACCGGAACGATCTCGATCATCGCCGGCTGTTCCTCCGGGATCGAACCGTATTATGCCATCGCCTATGAGCGGAATGTGATGGAAGGGACCAGGTTGATCGAAGGAAACCCGGTCTTTGACCATGTCGCAAAAGAACGAGGCTTCTATTCTGAAGATCTGATGAAGAAGATCAGTGGCGTCAGGTCACTGAAGGACCTCACCGAGATACCCGAAGAGTTGCGGGCGCTGTTCCTTACGGCTGCCGATGTCTCTCCAAGAGACCACATCCGGATGCAGGCAGCGTTCCAGAAGCATTGCGATTCATCGGTCTCCAAGACGATCAATTTCCCTGAGTCGGCGACAAAAGAAGAAGTTCGCTCCGCTTATGAACTGGCTTATGAGTTGGGCTGTAAAGGGGTGACGATCTATCGGGACAACTCTCGCCCTAACC
>JBATNE010000022.1:0-9876 GCA_049290195.1 Candidatus Zixiibacteriota bacterium | reverse complement strand
AAGAAGGACCTCGACTCGTATCAGAAGTTGGCCGCCGCCCTCGATGCCAAGCTTCGTGAAGTCGCCGACACCTATCTCTGATCCGTAATTAATTCAGGAATTGCAACGGCGGTCATTTGACCGCCGTTTCTTTTGGCGAGGACATTTAGCCCATCCGCCTTACTTTCCCATGCCAACAAGCGTCCAACCGATTGTGGGGGCTGAACGGCCCTGCCACTTTTTGAAGCTGCCATCTTGCCACTTCCAGAGCGAATCCGGGGCTGTCTCGACAGCCCCGATTGCGGCTAATAGCAATTCATACAATACGTTAGACGACTGATCGACTTGCCGCCATGGGTCGATTGATGTCAATTTGTTGACGATTCACTGTCAAATTCTGACACTGACTTACATACCTTTGGCATATATTCGTATCATTCTGGGCTAGGATTTGACAGCTTTTGCACGGACAGCAGAGAGATATCAACGGCATGGATGCAGCCGGCATTTTCGGGACGGCGCTGGTGGGAGTGATTTCCACCGACGCCGATCAACTGACACAATCGACCTTCCCAACATCCCTGATTCCGACGCAGTCACTGGTTCCGATTTCGGCGCTATGCATTGGTATCGGACGCTGCGGTGACTGGTGGGCCCGGCGGGGGGCCCATCGGTCGCAGAGTTTAATTGCATTGTATTTTTCATTGCGAGCCCAAAAAGGGGGTGCAGCGGGACTTAGGGGCTAAGGACTGCTGCGACGTTCCCGCTTACCACGGGAACGTCTCGCAATGAGAAGAAACTTACATGTAGGTCGGTGTTCCGATTCCCGCCAAAGGCGAGAAGAGAAACCCGACAGAGAAGTACGTCATTCCGAGGAGCGATCCGCCAAAGGCGGGGAGTGACGTGGGAATCTCAGTTCTTGTAGGTCGGTCGCCAACTAAGTTCCTCGCTCTGTAGGCGGCCGACGTTTGCTGGGTCGCTCAAGCGAGACGTGTTGATCATCCGTAACGAACAACCGGAGGATCGCAGAATCAAAGACTTCTGCACAACATGATCATATTTTCAGGAGTTGGTACGATGGAATATGAGCTGTGAATGGTCCAAACACTCGCTTATTTGAGAGGACACTATAGTCTAAACCTTCCTTTGGAAGGAATTCCTGGTTTTCAAGCCACTGCCACTGCTGGCGTAGACTAGTACTCCTCTCAAACCAATCCCTCAGAATTGTATATTCGACAGTAGGTACTCGCGAAAGCTGGCTATCGGCTCCGCCACAAAAGCCCCTCATACATAGGCACCCGCCGACCTCAAAATCCGCAGGTTTTTCTAGCCCCGGAAACGCGCGTGTCCAAAAGTCGCTGGGCTCAGACCGAGCATACGAAAGAATGTCCTGGACCTGTCTGCGGCCCTTTACCTCTGTTTCCATTCGGCTAGCGATTTCATAGTACTCGGATACACCGATTACCCACTTGAGCTCAATGACCATAACAAACCTGCTAGCCCTATCATAAACGACGAGGTCGACATCCGGTAAACGCCTGTTCCTTGGTAATTTCACTTTCTTGGCTGCGATGAATCCGCGACTCTCTACGCAATGAGAGAGTTCACTTGCCAAAGCGTCCTCAAGTACGCTTGTGCTAGCGTTGTATTGGTCATTGTGCTTTCGACAAAGCAGAGACATAAAATTTCTTTCCAAATTGCCTGTTAGAATCAGCTTTGGGGCAATACTCAGGGAATCTGAACCTAAGGGAACTAGGTATTGCAGTGCTGGGTCCCCTGTTTTGGATTGAACATCGAAAATTAGAAGATCAACGACGGCGCCAATTTGTTCCGGTGAAACTTCGGGCAGTACCCCACATAACAAGGTGGTCAATTCCACCCTACTTGTTAGGTAGTTCCAACCAACGAAGGTGTCCCAGTTCCTACCCTCATTTTGAAACAACCACCGCACGACACTATCATAGAGAAACGCGACCCCATCAAGTGCCGACCATATCCTTCGGTAAGTCGAGATCGGGATTTCCAGAAACGACCATGATTCTGGTGTGCCTCGAGACTGCCTCCGATCTTTCTCTAGAATCGACCCTAGCGCGGCTACATCTGAAGGCAGAAATTGTAGTTTAATCGACCAATCTCCATAGACCCTTGCCCTCCTAACATTCCTCTCGACTATCGGGTAAAATACTGATACATCACTTTCCTTATCCGACCAATCCTCAAACCTCCTATTTAGATCTCTAGAGTGCACCAGCCAATCCAGAGCATCGTATTGTAGTTCGCGACTATAGCCCTTGAACGCTATTTCGCGATCCGAAATCAAACTTGCTTCGACCTTTCCCTTTCTCGCTAGCCAAAGGAACGTCTTAATAGGCTTATAAGCACATCCCAACTCCACAATATCTTGCGCCTGACGGATTCGCCTCAAATTGTATGCGTTGGGGGGCCTGAATTTACCCTTGCTTTCGGCCCGACTCTCGATCCAATTGCACGCGTACATGACCCCATACTTGAGGTCATCTCGACGAAACTGGAGGGCGTGAATATCGCTGGTCCTGCATTCGTACCAGTAATTCCAACGTTCAAACGCAGTTAGCATATACCATAGACTGTGATCCATTGGCTCACGCACTACGTCAAAAGAGGCAACGTGTTGCAATAGGCGCCCTTCGAAGTTGTCTAAGAGATGATTTGAATTCATTTCTACAAAGCTAAGGACTAATAGGCTTGCGTCAATTACATTCATTGTAGCGACCGAGCGAGATAATTCCTTGCGATTTAGAGTCGAGAATTCCTATATTGGTTACGTGAGTGAAAGTGAACCCAAAGTGAAGGCGTCAACAAATGCCCTTTACGGACTAGCTGGCGAATACGCTGTTTGCTCCGAACTGTGTCGCCGTGGAATTTTGGCGCTGCCAACACCGAAAAATAATCCAGTCTATGATATTGCCGCGGTTCATCCACCCACTCTCAAGACAATGGCCATTCAAGTAAAGACCATGTCTCCCGAGAATAGTGCCGGGTGGAAACTTGCTAAACTGCCCGAACACGAGCCGCTGTCCGACAGTCTATTTGTAGTTCTAGTGCGACTATTGCCAAGTGGATCTGTTGATTTCTATATATTCGATTACCCGACATTTAGGCGCAGAGTAACAGACGTATTTGAGACTTATACCTCCCAACCAAAGAGGGATGGTACACCGCGCAAAGCGCCAGACTTTCGGTGGTTCGACCTCAAAGACATGAATGTGTCAGACAAGGACCGAAAGGACAGATGGGACTTGCTCGGATTGCCAATACCCTTGTTCAAGTAGTATCAAAAGGCGCCTAACTCGCCCACCGGCCTCAATTCCTTGCTCGAATTTTGCCACGCCAAATGCTGTTCCAGATAAGGCGAGCCAAGCCCCTGATCGTGGTGGATGGTGCCGGTCTGCCAATCGTCTCAGGAGACCCAGAAGGAACGGATCTCCCCCACAATTTCAGTACCAAATCACGCCAGAAGCTGAGTCCAGCGGTGTATATGGAGGACACTATGAACAAGGGAAAGGTATGCCTGAGAAATTTAGTGGGAATTGGGGTTGGTGGAAAAAAGTAAATATCTGAAACGAACCCAATTGAATTCGCACAAACTGTTGGCAGTGAATGGCTAGTGAATTTGGAGCTTCGAAAAACGAACCCAATCAAACCCATTTAGGCCGTAGGGACGGGCACACGGGGACGTGTGCCGCGCACATGATCGAAGATCAGTGCCAATACGAAATATCTGAAACGAACCCAATTCGTTGGACAATGAATTGATGCAACGGGTTGTGGAAAGTGGTCGGTACCACACCCGAAGGGTGTGCCTACTCGTTGCTTGGCTGGTCAGAGTCCGAGAGGTCGATCATCTGGGTACCTTCGGAGTACTCCACTGATCGGGGGGTGGTGAGGCGAAGAAGCTTCTGGGTGACATCGCGAATCTTGAGGGCGGAAATCTCTATCGTCTTGAGCTTGGTGACCAACTCTTCATCGAGATCGGTCCGCTTCATCAGGAGCAACTGAACATTGCCCAAAATCGCGGTCAGCGGATTGTTGATCTCATGATTGACCGTCACGGCGGTCTGCTGGATCGCGCCGAACCGTTCGCGGTCGATCGTCTCCTTGGCCAGCTTGTGGCTCTTGCCGACTTCGCCGGCAACGATATTCAATGACAACGCCGCGGAAAGGGCTTCGAGGAACAGATCCTCGGAGATGAGCTTGCGCTCCCCTTCCTGAATGCCGATCACTGCGCCATACATCTTGCCGGCGTGTTGCAAAGGCTGGGTAAACGCCTGAATCATCGGCGTCCCGCTGAAAGTCATGTAGGCAGAGAGCAAGCGGCGGTCACGCCTGAGGTTGGCGAACAGCGTCTGCTCAAGCGATGCGAGGGTATCGCGGGAGAGATCTGTATCAGCGTAGGAAACGGTAAGCGAGATTTGATCGGAAGCATTCCAAAGATAAACCGAGGCGGCTTTCAAGCCGACCAGGCTGGCTGCCTGGCGAAGAGCCAGCTCCGCGGTGGGCTGGATTTCTCCCCCCTGGGCGCCGGCCAACGCGAGTTGCCGGAGAATCTCAAAACGGTCCAAATCTTTGGTATCCACAGTAGTTATGCTTCCTCCGGGGTACCTAAGAGCAAAAGCGGTGCTGGTATTGGCTTCCCCGTAACGAAGCGGCAGTAATTCGAAGTATGAGCCCAAGATAAATGCTATTCAGACACTTATCCAGTCCTTTTGGTGTTGATAATTTATACAGTGCCGTCTGTACAGGGCCGGGCCCCTTGCAGGAACTTTCACAATTTGGTGGCTGTTCCAGCCTCTTTAAAGCGGTTGACAAGACCGGGGTAAAGCCCTAGTATATCAGCTTTTTCCGGCAGAAGGAGCAAAGGAAAAATGTCAGAAGAGATGATCCACGACCAGTGTGGCGTGTTCGGAATCCTGGGGAACCGGGAAGCGGCTCGGCTGACCTACCTTGGCCTCTACGCCCTCCAGCACCGTGGCCAGGAATCGGCCGGAATTATCTCGATTGAAAAAGGGGAAGTCCATCTCCATCGCGGGATGGGGCAGGTCTCCGAAGTGTTCGGCAGCGAGACGATCATGAACAGTCTGACCGGCGATGTCGCGATCGGACACACCCGCTACAGCACGACCGGTGCGTCTTCGCTGATCAATATTCAACCGTTCTTAATCACCAATAGAAATAAATATCTCGGTATCGCGCATAACGGCAACCTGACCAACTCGTCGGAGCTTCGTAAGGAGCTGGACGAAAACGGCGCGATCTTTCAGACGACCTCGGATACGGAGATCATCCTCCATCTGGCGACCCGCTCCCGCAAGGAGACCAGACTGGAACGGATCTGCGATGCGCTGACCCATATCCAGGGTGCGTTCTCGCTGGTCTTCATCACTGAAAATTCGATCATTGCCGCCCGTGACCCGCACGGGTTCCGGCCGCTCTGTCTGGGGCAGTTCGATGGCGCCTATGTGGTCGCATCGGAGACCTGCGCGTTTGACATTATCGGCGGAACGTATCTGAGAGATATCGAACCGGGCGAAGTTCTGGAGATCACTCGCGACGGCATGCGCTCCATCTACCCGATGGAAAAGGCGCGGCCGGCCTGCTGTATCTTTGAATACATCTACTTCGCACGACCAGACTCCAAAATCTTCACTGAGAATGTCGACAAGGTTCGCCGCCGCCTGGGACGTCTGCTGGCCAAGGAATATCCGATACCGGCTGATATCGTAATCGGTATCCCCGATTCGGCCAATACGGCCACGCTCGGGTATGCCGAAGAATCCGGCATTCCGTTTGAAATCGGTTTGATCCGCAACCACTATGTGGGGCGGACATTCATCGATCCGGAACAGCAGATCCGCGATCTCGATGTCCGTGTCAAGTTCAACCCGGTTAAGGGGGTCTTGAACGGCAAGCGGGTGATCGTGGTGGATGACTCGATCGTGCGAGGGACAACATCGAAAAAGTTGGTCCAGATGATTCGTGACGCGGGGGCCAAAGAAGTGCACTTCAGGGTCTCTTCCCCGCCGATCATCTCCCCGTGCTTCTTCGGGATCGACATGCCGACCAAGAAAGAACTGATCGCGGCCAATATGACGATTGAAGAGATCGAGAAATATCTCGGTGTCGACTCGCTTCGGTACCTCTCCCTTGAGGGGATGCTGACCATGCCGTCGCTGCCGAGGACATCGTTCTGTCACGGCTGCTTCTCCGGCAATTACCCGATGCAGGTGCCGGAGGCTCAGGGGAAATTGCGCCTGGACCCACAGAAGGTCTGGCCATAAGAGCAGCCGGCGGGAGTCGGTCATTCAAACTCCTATGAATTCAATAGAGACGAAGACGTACTATCTTCGCGCGTTGCGCGCAATCCGCGCCACTCGCGCCAGCCACTTCACGGCAGGAGCCGGCATGCTCCTTCTGGGCATCGAAGGAATCGGCGGCGAGCATGGCATGATTCGGCCGATCCTTGAGGTTGTTGCCGGAGGACTGCTGCTCTCGGTGGTCGTCTATGAATCGATCCAGGACAAGCGGGGGAAACACCATGATACTCCCTATGAAATCGCCGACTTCTTCGCCGCGCTGGTAGCGATCGTCGAAGGTGTGGTGCGGATTCACCACGACAACTTCTGGGGTTCAAAACTGAGCTTCGTCTGGTGGTTTGTAGCGGCCATGTTCATTGCCAAGGCGATCTATGGCCGGAGGCTTCGGTTCCTGAATAACATCAGCCTCACGGAAAATGAGTTCGTCTATCGTCGTCCATTTCGCAAGACGACTCGTACCGCCTGGACTCATGTGACCGGGTTTGAAATCACGGACATGATTCTGGTATTGGAACGATCAGACCAGGATGCCATTCGAATCGACTTGACGCATTATGAGAAGCCGGAGAGAATCGCTGCGTGGTGCAAAGCGGAGATTCCGAATTACTGGATGAAGCCGGAGATTCACTCAAGATAGCCAGGAGCTGCAATATCAGTTGGAATGCGGGACAGGTCAGACGATCTGTCCTTTTTCGTTCTAGCCGAGCAGAGATGACAGGGCGGCACGGGACATCTCCAGGATACGATCCGGGAAGAGGCCGATACCGAGTGTGCCGACGAGCGTGACCAGAAGAATGAAACCGATGGTCAACGGAACTTTGACCGGGGACAGCTTGCCCTCAAACGTGTCAAAATAACTGACCTTGATGACGCGCAAGTAGTAGTAAACCGACAAGAACGAGTTCATTACGCCGACAACCGCCAGCCAGACCATATCTCCCTTAACAGCGGCCGAGAAGATGTACAACTTGCCGAAGAAGCCGACTGTCGGCGGGAAGCCGGACAGAGCGAACATGAACACCGCAAGCAGGAAGGCCAGATAGGGGTTGCTACGAGACAGGCCAACCAGTTCGCCGAAGTCCGACTTGCTGCCGGTGCGGGTCTCGAGCAGGGTCACGATCGCAAAGCCGCCGAGGTTGAACATCGTATAGCCAATCAAATAGAAGATCGCCGCGGAGATGGCGTCTCCCCCGCCGACCGCAAAGGCGACGAGGATATATCCTGCGTGCGAAATCGACGAGTAAGCAAGCATCCGTTTGACGTTGTCCTGACGCAGGGCCATGATATTGCCGACCGTCATCGTGAGCACCGCAAGAGCGGAGAAGATTGGGGTCAGGATATCGAGATCGGCGAGGCCGTAAGCGAAAATTCTGAGGAGGACGGCGAATGCGGCAGCCTTGGGTGCCACTGAGAAAAATGCGGTCACAGGGGTGGGAGCACCCTGGTAGACATCGGGAACCCAGTTATGGAATGGAACGGCGGCGACTTTGAAGCCGAAACCGATCAGGACGAGCGCAGCGCCAAAGTAGAGATAAGCGCCGGCGTGGGCCTGGATGAAGGCGAAATCAGTAATGATCCGTTCCAAGTTGGTCGTTTCAGCGGCGCCAAAGATGAAGGCGATTCCCATCAGAAGAAATCCGGTGGCGAAGGCACCCATGACAAAGTACTTAATGCCGGCCTCGTTGGACTCAAGCGAGCGGCGGTTGAATCCTGCCATCACATAGAGGGGCACCGACATGATCTCAAGACCGAGGAACATGACCACGAGATCACTGGTGTTGGCCATGACCATCATCCCCATGGTTGAGACCAACAGAAGGGCGTAGAATTCTGATCGGGCGATGTTCAGCACCTGAAAATAGCGGTGGGCCATGAGAAGCGACAGGAACGATGCGACACAGAATAATATCTTAAAGATCACGCCGAATTCGTCGACCGAGACCATCCCGGAGAAGCCGTCGCCACCGACAGTCCACTGACCGATCGAGAGTCCAAGTGCAGTCAGCAGTCCGGCGGCACCGATCCATGGAGCGAGCTTTTCGATCTTGCGCGAAAAGGCAAACAGGAGAATGACGGCAGCGGCCACCAGAAGCGCGAGCTCCGGTCCGATCAAGCCGAAATCAATGCCCAATGTCGAAATTTGGTCC
The DNA here is from genome assembly GCA_049290195.1 of Candidatus Zixiibacteriota bacterium. Lineage (GTDB taxonomy): Bacteria > Zixibacteria > MSB-5A5 > GN15 > FEB-12 > FEB-12. Next base: position 1,397 of record JBATNE010000022.1, on the reverse strand, counting down.
TGCATATCCTATTCGCTTACGCGACGACCGCCGCGCCAGTTAGAAACTTCACGATCCTCCGAAACCAACGGTCACTTTTCCGTCCTCGACAATCACCGGGACGACTTTTGAGCCGTCCGCCAGCTTCATAGCGGCGGCGGCGTACTCCGGCTTGGACTTGACATCGAACTCTTTGAACGCGACGCCTTGGTCACTGTAATACTTCCTGGCAGCCGCACAATACGGGCAACCTGGCTTGGTAAAGAGCGTCACGTGCGTGGGCATTACTTTACCTCTTCCACCTTGACCGGCTTGGCTACCAGATCAGGTTCCTGGACGCCGATCTGCAGTTTACCCTGAGCATCGAGGTGAGCGTGCCCACCCTTGGCGACCTGGGCGATCACTTGTCGCACCGCCGGTTCGATACGATCGAAGAACGGCTTGGGATAAATGCCAATCCAGAAGATGAACACTACCAGCGGAATCAGGATAATCTTCTCGCGCGCGGAGAGATCTACGAGCCGTTCGTTTTCAGGTTTGGTGACCTTGCCGAAAATCACCCGCTGGTACATCCAGAGCATATAACAGGCGGCCAGAATGACTCCGGACGCCGCAATAATCGTAAAGAGCTGGTTCCGGGCATAAGAGCCGAGCAGAATCAGGAATTCGCCGACAAAGCCATTCGTCAGAGGCAGGCCGATCGACGACAGCGCTACAATCATGAAGAAGGTCGAATAGACCGGCATTACTTTGGCGATCCCGCCGAAATCATCGATCAAGCGGGTGTGGCGGCGCTCATAAATCATCCCCACCAGAAGGAATAGCGCACCGGTGGAGACACCGTGGTTGAGCATCTGGAGCACTGCGCCGGACATGCCTTCGACATTGAGGGCGAATATGCCGAGCATGACAAAGCCCATATGCGAGACCGACGAGAAGGCAACGAGTGATTTAACGTCCTTCTGAACCATGGCAACGAGGGCACCGTATACGATCGCGATGACTGACAGGATACAGATATAGGGCATCATCACCACTGTGGCATCCGGGAAGAGCGGCAGACAGAATCTCAGGAAACCGTACGTTCCCATTTTGAGGAGCACACCGGCAAGAATGACTGAGCCCGCAGTTGGCGCCTGGACGTGAGCATCGGGCAGCCAGGTATGGAACGGCCAGAGCGGAACTTTGATGGCGAAGGCAAGCGCGAAGGCGCCGAAGAGCCACAACTGCGGTTGGTACGGGATGGCAACTTCGGAAATCTTCATCAAATCAAACGTATAGACACCGGTCGCGTTGTAGTACGAGAAGTACAGATACAGGATAGCGACCAGCATCAGTAGCGAGCCAAACATAGTGAATAGCACGAATTTGATTGCTGCGTAGACTCTGCGTACACCGCCCCAGATGCCGATCAGGAA
>JBATNE010000021.1:0-2853 GCA_049290195.1 Candidatus Zixiibacteriota bacterium | reverse complement strand
GATATTCACGTTGTGTTGACCTACAAGGGTGGCGCGACCGGTTATACTCTGCCGGCTAACGACACTCTGACGATCTACACTGCGATGGCTGTCACTCGTTCGGCTGCGACGACCAACGCTGGTCTTGACAGCTTGAAGAAGTACATTGACAAGGCTCGTAAGTGGAGCGACTGGTATGTTCGTAAGTGCACGTCGACGAATTGCTGCGTAGGCACGACGGGTAACGTGAACATGGCTGGTGGCGTAGACCTTGCGGACCTTTCTGCTCTGGTTAGCTATCTGACCGGTGGCGGCTATGTCCTGACCTGCACGAACGAAGCCAACGTGAACCACGCTGGTGGCGTTGACTTGGCGGACCTTTCTGCTCTGGTTAGTTATCTGACCGGTGGCGGCTATGTCCTGCCCGCTTGCTGATCAGGCTTAGAAGCCTCTAAAGCCCATATAGGCCATCCCCGGATCCCCGGGGGTGGCCTTTTTTTCCTTTGTAAAGCGGCTCTGGGAGCGTATATTTTATAAGCAGCGGAGGCCAGTATATGGTCCCGCTTAGATTCGTTTCTGCCAATGTCACACAAATGGGAAGTGACCGCTTCGTATTTGTTGGTGGAAAGGTTTCCATACTTCACAATTACTTTATTGAACGCGTGTGTACCTGAATGAGTCTGCCAGACATTAGGACGAGAGGTCTGTGGTGGACTGTAAGCCTTCCCTACGCGAAGGCAATGAAGGGAGGTGAGTTCACAGAGTAGAGTAACAGGGCCAGCCCAGTTGGTCGCTAGTTCCGGGCCGCTGTCTGCACCTTTGCTTTCCGCTTACAGGCAAAAATGTAATTAATCAAGACAAAAGAGATTTGACGGGAACTATTATTAACTGTCGAAAGGAAAGACGAATGACCAAGAGACTTATTGTCGTTCTAGCGCTCCTTATCGCGGTACTAGCGGTGACAGTAAACGCCCGCGTCGTACCGAAAGATACGGACAAGCGTCTGAACGACATCAAAGTGTATACGCCCACGACAAATGTCGCGCGTATTGACGGAGGCGCCGGCAACGGAGTCTCTGGCGCGAGCCGTGGCAGCCAGACCCAGTCGTTGGGGGTCGCTCGACCTTCAGTGGCGTCCCGCGGTCACCAGGTTGCTACTACCTGGGGCGACTTCTGGTACAATACTTCCAACCATGGAGACATGGTTGCAGTGAACCCGCCCGGCAACACCTTTGGTACTGCCGTGCAGTTCACCTTTGCATACAAAGCCAGCAAATTCTCTGGTGACCAGATTCAGTGGGGATATGCTGCTTACGACGCCGTCGGCGGCGTGTTTAAGTCTGCGACCGAAATCGTGCAGAATAGCGACCCGGGTTCTCCTGAAGCCGGTCGTTATCCGCGTATTTTGATCGATCCGAAAACCGGTAAAGCGTATATCGCGGGTTATGACTACCCGGATATCGTTACTGCCGGTACCAATATGCAGTTGCACGTCGTGTTCGACGCTTCTCCGCTGGGAGCTTTGTTCGGAGCGATCGGCGACGGTCAGCGTATTCCGGACTCCATCGAACAGAAGGGGAACATCAATCCGGCGTCCCCCAACTGCCGCTGGCCCGCGTTCTGTATGACCACCGCTCCGAATGACACGGTGATGTACTTGAGTGCCTTCGAGGATGACCCGACCCTCGGAAATAAGTCCGCTTTGAAGGTATTCCGTCGCGATGGTTCGGTTTCCCCGACCACTACGCCTGCCGACCCGGACAACAACTGGGTTCTGGTGTACAAAGACACCACCGAATATCCGAACATCGACATGGCCGCGTCCACCGTCGGCACGAAGGTTGCCGTTGCCTGGACCCTGTATACAACTGATGGCGCCATTCAGGGTAACGAACACATGTGCGACATTTACTATGCGGATTCTCCCCATGGTCTTGCCGGCACCTGGACTCGTCACAACCTGACCAACTACGGTACCACCGGATACAATGCCACTATTGAAGTGGCCGCGTTGTATGACTCGGCCGACAAGCTGCACTTGGTGTGGCCGACCTGTACAATCGACAATGGAACCACCAGCAGCCTCGAAGGCCGCGTGTTCCATTGGTCCGAGTACAATCCGGGCACGATCTACACAGTGTACAGCTACGAAAGTCCCCTCTGGGACAGCGTCCAGTGTTCTTACACCGGCGGCTTTAACCAGCTGCTGCAGTACGTCCAGATCGGCGAATGCGACGGACGTCTGTACACGGTATTCACTGGTTTCAATGATCCGAACCTCGAAAATCACTTTGACGACTGTTCCAAGACGACCACACCGGCTCCTCGGAACCAGGCCGCCAACGGTGAAATCTATGTGACCATCTCCAAGGATCTTCAGGGTAAGAGCTGGGACAAGCCGCGTAACCTGTCCGGCACCTACACCCCCAATTGCGATACCCTTGGTGATTGCGCCGCCGACTTGTATCCGAACATTTCGGCTCGCGGTATCGACGACAATGTCCAGTCAGGCGACTGGTCTGCGGCGAACGATGCCAAGTATGACCTTGGCACTGGCTACTCCGGTACCCACTATACTCAGGTCTACTATCTCCAGGATCATTATCCGGGCACCGCGCTTGATGATGGTCAGCCGGGAACCCTGAACGATGCTCGCTGGATCCGTCTGGCTTGCGTCCAGCCGATTACGGCTGCTATTCTGGCCGTTTCCCCGGTTAAGGTTGACTACCCGACCTTCACGCATCCGGCGACTGCGAAAAACATCCCGTTGACCCTTGAAAACACGGGTAACGCGACGTTGACGTTCTCGTCGATTGCGAAGTTCGAAGATAGCTGCAAAGGCCCCGGTTGCGGTCCGAGCGGCTGGTTGAACGT
>JBATNE010000020.1:0-2092 GCA_049290195.1 Candidatus Zixiibacteriota bacterium | reverse complement strand
CTTCCAGCCGAGGTTTATGTGCGAGGATTTCTGAAGGCATATGCGAGACATCTAGGTTTAGAGGAAGAAGCTTTTCTGAAACTGTACGATAAGGAGAAAAATATCCAGGAAAATCTTGGGAAGGATTTTTCATTTGATTCAAGACCAAGGACCCCTCTACAACCAATTTTTGTTCTCACATCACGTACACTTGTACTCGGTTTAATTGGGTTTATTGTGTTTGGGACATTTGCGTATTTGGTGAGCGAATTCCGGAGTTTTGTTGCTGAGCCAACCCTTGAGGTTTTTACTCCGCTGCCTGGGGCAGTCATAGAATCGAGTAGTGTCGTGGTGCGTGGAAAAAGTGATCGTGGAGCTCAAGTGAGTATCAATGATCAAACCGTCTTTGTTGGATCTGATGGATTTTTTGAAGAAAATCTTGTCTTGCAGCCTGGGGTAAATGAAGTCACGGTACTTGCGAAAAATCGTTTTGAAAATGAAAAAAGTGTCATCATTCAGTTTGAGGGTCGGTTTGCTTCGGATGCACGCACGGTTGATCAAGCACGAGAGCGGTTCTCAATCCTCTTGACAGTTCGATCGGGTACAGCTACAGTCTCGATTGAATCTGATGGGACAATCGTGTATAGTGGAGAACTCCGCGCAGGAGAGAGCCGGGAAGTGGAGGCTTCGAACGAAGCGGTCATCGCCTCAAGCCGTGGAAGTGATACACTGGTGAGTTTTCGTGGGGGGAGTCCCGAACCCTTGGCGAGCGAAAATGGTGCAGTCTCCGCAGTTCGATATTCAAGCGCGGGACGACAGAATTGATAATTCAATAATTTTTCACCTATGGCGAAAGAGAAGACAGTGGGCGAAAATCGTGACCGAAAAAAACTTGAAGCAGTCGTTGATGAAATCAAAGGGAAGTTTGGTGAGGGGATGATCATGAAGCTCGGAGATGTGCGCAAAGTAGATGTCGAAGCGATTCCAACCGGATCACTCTCACTCGATATCGCACTCGGTATTGGAGGAATGCCACGAGGGAGAATTGTGGAGGTTTATGGACCAGAGTCGTCTGGAAAGACGACGCTTACTTTGCATACGATTGCCAATGCACAAAAATTAGGTGGCGTAGCTGCTTTCATTGATGCAGAGCATGCGCTTGATCCAGAGTATGCCAAACGTATTGGCGTGAATGTGAATGAGCTTCTTATTTCTCAACCGGATTCTGGAGAGCAAGCTCTCGATATTGTCGAGACTTTGGTACGATCGAATGCGGTTGATGTGATTGTAGTGGACTCAGTAGCCGCCTTGGTGCCCCGCGCAGAAATTGAGGGAGAGATGGGTGATCAGCATGTCGGGCGACAGGCAAGACTGATGTCTCAGGCATTGCGTAAACTTACCGCGATTATCGCACGTTCAAATGTCGTGGTGATTTTTATCAATCAACTCCGCATGAAGATCGGAGTCATGTTTGGGAATCCGGAGACGACAACTGGAGGGAATGCTCTTAAGTTCTATTCATCTGTTCGCGTTGAGGTGCGAAAGAGTGCTCAGGTGAAGAAGGGAGAGGAAGTTGTGGGAAATCAAGTGAATGTAAAGGTCGTCAAGAATAAAGTTGCTCCACCCTTCCGTACGACGAGTTTTTTTATCATGTACAATGAGGGGATTTCGTGGAGCGATGACGTACTCGATACCGGAGTGAAACATGAAATTATCAAAAAACAAGGAAATTCATACTTCTTTGGTGAAGTTAAGTTAGGAGTAGGCCGTGAACAAGCCAAATCTTTCCTGCGTGAGAATGTAAAAATTGGAAAAGAGATAGAAACCGCCGTTTGGAAAAAAGTTCGTTCGGCGGATCTCTAACAAGGGCTTCCTAAGTGCGCTATAATGGAAGCATGCAAATTTTTGTTGTTCGAATTTTGAGTTTTCTCCTTATTTTCGTGCTGCTGGGGCAGGGAACTGGTTTTTCGTTTATCCCATCAAGTCTTGCGGCGGATGATGCGGAAGATATTCAAAAGGACATTTCTTCGATTGAAAAAAAGCTAAAAGCTGCCGAGGCAAAACAAGACGCTCTCGAAAAGGAGCTTTCTTCTATTAGCACTTCTCTTAGTAC
>JBATNE010000019.1:0-2712 GCA_049290195.1 Candidatus Zixiibacteriota bacterium | reverse complement strand
AGCCTTAGCCCAGTTCCCCGGCCCTTCCGGAGTTCCCAGTTCACTTGTGGGAACAGCACCGAAGTAGCACGATCCGTCTCCTTTTGCAATAGCCAGGTCCTTGAACGCGGGAGACCATTCCAGAACTTGGATTTCGTCGGCACTTCTTATTCCCAATTGACTGTTCGCGAAGAGATATGCAGGCAGACTCGCGACGGATGCTACCTGCAAGTTGTCAACCGAAGCACTGCTTTGGATGTGATCCAAGTATGATCGTTCAATTCCCTGCGCTGTTACACACAGACCAGATTTCTCCTGTTCAATGACGTGATTGGTGACCAAATCGCCCGAGACCATCGATTTCAAGTCGCTCGCTACCAATGTCAATTGGCTCGAGTCATACCGCTTGTGAAAGAACCACATCCGTTCATTGTTGAGAAGCACTCCGATCGGCTGACCATGATAGAATCTCGATACCTTGAGCGCCTTCCATATCTCGACCAACGATTCCAGAGACGACGTAGGTCCCGTGCGCTCGAATATTTTCTGAGCATGCTGACCTCGCACGCGAAGAAGTTGTGCTCCTTCCCGGTGCAAAAGCAGGAAATAACTTACCGGCAAGGGGTGAGCCAAATCCGCTAGAAACGAGCGGATTTGTGCGGAACGAAACTTCTTCACTGTTTCTTAAGCACCTTCTCTATGTCGACAGAGCCTTCGGAGCCGTAATAAACAAAAGGGGTTATATAGATGCTTAGTTCGGTAGATACGTCGGTAGTGCTTCGGTTCTGGAAAAGTCGCCCCAGAATCGGGATAGACCCCAGGATTGGAAACTTCTGTATCGTAGCCGATTTGCTCGTTTGGGCCAGGCCACCGAGGACGATGGTCTCGCCATTCCTGAGTCGGACTGTGGAGTTGAGGATACGCCGGTTAATCGTCGGCGCGATGCTGTCGTTGAGGGCCTGTGCGGGGGTACTGAATTCGGGCTTTACCTCAACGACAATTTCACCGGAGGTCATGACAAAGGGTACGACTTCCAGGCTCATGTCAGCTTCGATTGTCTCAAACCGCTGGCTTGTCTGAGTGGAGAGATTACTCTGTTGCGAAGGATAGACGGTCGTGCTGTTCAACTTAAAGTACTGGGTCGTACCGATTTTGATCGAAGCAGAATGACCGTTCAGCGAGGCTATCCGCGGATGCGAGAGGACATTTGCTTTGCCTTGTTGCTGCATCATCTGGAGATGCACAAAGAAATCCGAGGGTAGTGTACCGAGGCTGTGAATGCCCAGGTCTTTCGACAGGGAATTAAGGTTGTCGTTTATCTTATCGCCGTTTGCGGCAAGATCAATGTTCGGATAATAGGTGTGTCCCTTATCGTCTTTCCCGAAATTATTGGCCGTCAGACTGAACTCGGCCCGGTCAGTTGTTGAGTAATCAACTACCAGCACTTCAAATAATACCTGTGCCGTTGGGATGTCAATTCGGCTAATAAATGACTCAATCTCGGCAATCGATGTCCGAGGTCCAGTGACCAAAAGGCCGTTGTGCTCCTTGACAATTTTCACTGCCACTTGCTTACTAAGAGTTACGGGAATGAGTGGTTCGACATCACTTGCGATCAAATGTCTGAGCTGAATCAGCTTTGAATCAAAGAGGCCTTCGGCGTCTCGCTTGCCGACAAAATAGAGGTTGTTAACTTTGCGAAAGGTATATGACGTTGTCAGGAGAAGTGACGTCAGTGCTTCATCAAAGGGCTTGTCCGAAAACGAGATGCTGACAGTCCCTTCAAGCTGCGACTGGACGGACATACTTACTCCGCATTGCCGCCCCACAGTAGCGACTACCTCGGCCAGTGGCGCATTAATCACATCTAAGGTGACCAAGCCGCTGTCACAGCGCACATTCAACGAACGGCTCTTGGGAACGCCTTGAGCCGATTCGGCGGCCATTGAAACATAGATGATGCCATCGGCAGTAGAGACCGTAAAGCCGCTAGTGGTGAGGAGCACTTCTAGCGCTCGATCTATCCCGAGACCGGCGACCTTACCTGATACGAACCCTCGCGGGTTCCCCTGGAGCATAATGTTCTTGCCGGTCAGTTCTGCAACTCTGTGGACGAATGTACCAATGTCAACGCCTGGCAAGTCGCCTGTTAACTTCCCTTGTTCATATGAGAGATCCAAAGGCTTTGGTACGGGTTGAGGCGGCGCCGGCTTGTAGATCTTCACGATAGATCCTGTTCGTTCCCACGAGAGTTTATGCTCCTTAATGATGAAGAGCAGCGCATCGTTAAGTGAAACATTGTTGAGCCTAAGGGTAATAGAGCCTACGACGGACGAATCTACGAACATGGAGAGGTTGTAGGCCCGTGCCAGGGCGGTCAGAGTTTCAAAAAGAGGAACGGCGGAGAAATCTAGTTTAGGAATGATTACATTGGTATCGACTATGCGAGCAGCACTCAGCGTGATTGGGCCGAGTAGAGGGAGGGTGGCTGGCGCCGAATCGGAGGCAGCCGGAGGTCTTTGAGTGGTATCGGTTGAATCGGCACCCGCGGGTCCCACAAATAATAGGACGAGCAGGAGCAGCGCCCTGATCCACGGTATTTTCCGTAAGTCAAAGGAGCAGCGGACAGGGGATAGGCTATTGGCTAATTTCACGAAGTACCTCCAAGGGAGTTGTCTTTCCGGAGTCGATGAGACTTTGAGACGATTGAAGCATAGAGAGAAAGCCCGAGCG
>JBATNE010000018.1:0-6083 GCA_049290195.1 Candidatus Zixiibacteriota bacterium | reverse complement strand
GTCATAAGAAGTCTAGTCTGCATAATTCCCCGTCTCTTTCTCCATTGACCTTCCCGAACAAAGACAGCGTTCATTTATATTAGGGCCGCGGGATTGCTCTTCCAACGGGAATCGGTCCTGGAGTTTCCGATGTCATCGCCCTCTTGAATCCCGTCATGTCCCCCCTCTACTGTTTCTGTTTCCCGCCGATATTAGTATCTGTCATGTCTCGATTGTCAAAAATACAACGGTACGGCTTTGTAGCTCTGGCGCTGGTGATTGTAGCGGTCGGTGCGTTTGTCTGGCAATCAGACTTAACCAGTGACCCGCCCATGTATTTTTCGGGTTTCGCCCAATCCCTGCATACCGATCCGGCGCTGTACACCTACCATGCCCGCAATCACGAATTATTTGGGAAGTTTGATCTTTTTGGTGATTCCAAGTGGATCATGTTTCAGTACTCAGTGGTGTCAGGGTTCGCGACTCTCTGGTTTTCAATTGTCGGGGTCTCGTTTGAAACGGCGAACCTCATCGGCATTTTCCTTAGTCTCGGGGCTCTGCTGTTCTTCATGCTCGCTCTTTGCCGACACCACCGCCCATGGGTTCTGGCCATGCTCGCATTATGCTATGTCGTAAACGTCTCGCTGCTCACCCACGGTCGCCTTCCCTATCTCGAAAACGGCCTGCTCCTGCTTCTCGGAATCGCGTTTTGGGTGTATTCCTGGTGGGGAGATCGTCTCACCGGGCTCGTGATTTCCGGAGCTATGCTGGCCGTTGCCATGCTTTGTGGCAAGATGCTTGGGGTGTTAATGCTTCCAGCCCTGCTCGGGGCTGTCTACTTTGCGCAAACCGACAAGCGTTGGGTTCGCCTGGGAGCCACCTGTGCCGGATTTGTCGCCGCTGCTCTCCTCCTGTTTGCAATCTTCTACAGTGGTCGAATTGACGCAGTCTCGGCCTTTCTGACTGAAAAGTCGGTCGGGTTGTACGGATTTCCTCCTGGGTTGACTTCTCCAAAAGCGTTTCTGGAGCACCTGGTCAGCTATGGATTCAGTAACCACCTCTTCTATCTCAGCCCGGATCTTGTCGGGCTCATGCTAATTGGCGGCTACTTTCTCGCCCGCTACTTGTCATCAGCAAAGTCAAATAAACGGTCTCTCTCCCGCCCAGCGATGTTGTCATTACTGACCGTTGTTGCCTTTGTTCTTGGCCTAATGCCCCTGGCCTATTCTCCGCTGCGGTACGCCCTACCGCTAATACCCTTCATCATCACCTTCTGTTTCTGTGTGGTGGACAGCTCCATGGCTGTCAAATCAAAAGCACCGGTTGCCTGGACCTGGCCAAGCAAAGTCATCCTGGGGTCCGTAATCTGGATTTTCCTCTTTCAATGTGTCGCAAATGCAGCCTATACCAACACTCCTCAAGAAGTTTGGCAGAGAGTCACGTGGTATGTTCTTCCCCTCGCCGGTCTCCTTGCTCTGGTGATACCGGCAATCTCCCGGAAGATTCCCTTCTCATGGGAGAAACCACTATATCTCGGATTGATTTTGATGATCTCCGCCACGTCCATGGTCGTTAACGGCTTCCGTATACATCGGTACCATTATGCCGAGCACAATACCAACACGATCGAAGCCAATCATGATTTGCCCTTGATCCTTGGCCGAAATGCTGTCGTGTCCGGTCCATACGGCCCCGCTCTGACAGTTGAGTCTCCCCTACGGAGCCATATCTACTTTTCGGGAGTTCAGACGATTGACACCGGCCTGTTCGACCGCCAGCCGATTACCCACATCGCCACCGACGAGTCGAGCTGGGCTCAGATAACCGAGATATACCCGTTCCTCAAGGGTCTCCATCCAGAGGCCGACTACTGGATCTGCGATAACCATGTGAGTGTGTACCGGATCAGCCAGTACTTTCACAATCCCCTGGCGAACGCTTATCGCCCCACCCTCTACGAACAGGCCATTGACTTCTTCAATGCAGGACAGACTGACAGTGCGCTCGCGGCGATGGAGCAATTTCGCAAATCTACTGATCACTCCAAAATGGGCGAACTGCTGTACGTTCAGCTCCTCGCCATGACACATCAACCCCGGAAAGCATTTGTGATGTTCGAACAATTGGCCGCCCGTTATCCAACTGACTGGTATCTCCGATTGAGCTGTGGCCACTTTGCCGAACAGATCGCGCTGGCGGCGCAGGACCAATCCCTTCTGACGCTCGCAGAAAGTTATTTCAAGAAGGCGGTTGAGCTGAATCCGTTTGAGGCCAACTATGCGCGCTCCCGTTGGATTGAGACGATGAGGACCGCCAGAAAATAGCTAATGCACTCCTCAGGTTAGCACAAGAGCCATCTAACCGGCACGGTTAGATGGCTCTTTTTGCTTGTGCGACTAATCTTCGAACACTCACGGACATGATGGAGGCGTATAGCCGCCACCCGTGAGATAACTCACTAAAGCGCTAAGATCGGCAAGTTCGACTGCCCCCGTCCCATTGACATTGGCCGCTTCCAAACATGGTGGCACATATCCTCCACCGGTGAGATAACTGACCAGAGCGCTCAAATCGGCGAGTTCGATCCCGCCGGAGTTGTTGACATTGCCACGCATCCCAACACAGCAGCTTCCACCGGAATCGTAAACAGACACTGTCTTGGAAGCGTTCACATATTGCGATGTTCCCATATCATAGTACTGGACAAGCTCCAGAATCAGATTATTCTGGCCGTTGTATGTAAACTGATGTCGATTCCCCCCCGGGAATAGGAGCGACGCATAGACGGTCTCGGTAACCAGGGAACCGTTGTACTTGGTGGAATCGACATAATAGTCATACCAGAAACTGGAGAACCAGGTACTCGTCGTATCGACCGTCTCCTGGTGCGACCCGTTATAGACAAACGCATGTCGAACCGTATTGACCCATGCTCCACCCTGCCAGGTCTGATCGACTGTAGTTGCCAGATCGCCGCCCCCCGTGTACGTGGAGGTCGTGCGGCTGAAATTTGTCCAGGCGCTTCCACTCCAGGATTGACTCAGTTCCTCGATCATTTTTCCGGAACCGTTGTAGGTGTACGAGTCGAGCTGGTCATTGACCCAGGCTGAACCCGACCAGTTGTTGGATTGCATTGACGTCAGTCGGCCCGAAGAATAGGTGCCTATCATCTGATTATAATTAACCCAGGCTGAACCGTTCCACGTCTGCATGACCATCGATGTGGGATTCCCACTGCCATCGTACGAAATAGTCTGCAGAAACTCGTTTGTCCACGCAGATGATTCCCATGTCTGAAAGGTCGCCGTCACCATCTTCCCGTTGCCATTGTAGGTGTAGAGTGACTTCGACTCGTTGTACCACGTCGTAACACTCAGCGTCTCAGCAACCTCTGTCGCCAGAAGATCATTGGCATTGTATGTATATGTCGTTCGGTCGGTCTTCACCCAATGATCCGTGTCCCAGGTAAAAGCCGTATCCGACTTCAGCAGCGAAGCTGCTCGCGCCGAGCTTTCCCCAAATAGTCCATCTACAGCAGCGCCACTGTGAACGCCGGTCTGCCCACTTGCCAGCATGAAGGCCAGCATTGACCGCTGATAGGCGGTCATCTCTGGTGACATAATTGGGCTCGCCACGATTCTTTCGTATACCGGCCGGAGTTTGTCGATTGACCCACCCCGCACCGCGTTGCCGCCGGTCAGCAGTAACAGTGCGATAGCGGTATAGCTCGTCATTAGGAATTTCTTCACCATTTCCTCCGCGAAGTAAATTGATGGTAGTAATAGATTAAATAAACGGCTAAGGGCGCTCAAGAGTCAACAGCGGAATATCTTAATCCATATTGTTAATATCAATGACAGATGGCCACTCGAAGTATCATACCTCGAGGACTCCAATCCGGTATCCGGGGCAGCCTCCGTTGCCGACAAGTGGACTATCTGGACCCGCGTCGCCCAAGTTATTATTGCACAGACCGACCATCTGTCTGTATTTTGCACTTTCATTCGCAGGTATCAAGGCAACTTTCGCTGACCCAGGTTGTTGGAGTATACCAATGGCCATGCTGTTCCCACCGGGACCGGCGCAGTCGAATCGCCATTATTTCAACCCTGCCTCCATTCAGAAGGACTGGGGACCAGGGTATAGACGCTGTGACATTAGAGGGAACGAATGATTCGAAATGACGACAATCGCATAAGCCTGTACATCGGCCTGAACACCTACCTCATCTGTGGCTCGATATTGGTCGCCTATGCGGCGCTTGAAATACTCCGTATCACCTCTCTGATCAGTGTCTTTGCGTTGGGAATGCTACTGGCTACCGTCCTTAAGGCCGTTATCTATCGAATGGAGTCTCCGAGGCCATCAACAAGAACGATTCTCCTGTCTGAATTCAGTTTTGTCGCCGGCGCCGTCGTTCTGGCGCTCGTCAGTGCTCATTTCTTCGATTACTCTTGGGATGGGCGGTACTACCACCAGGAAGGAGTCATCCAGCTTTGCCAGGGCTACAATCCTTTCTACCAGCAGTTGGACGAGACCATGGTCAATGGGGGCCTCTGGATCAATCACTACCCCAAGGCTTCAGAGATTGTCTCGGCATCCCTCTATGCGGTGAGCGGGAACATTGAGCTGGGCAAAGTGCAAAACCTGCTCTTCCTTTTCTCCAACCTGATGGTGGGCTACTGGCTGGTCGTTTCCTATCTGAAATTCAGTCGAATAAAGAGCCTGATCTTCAGTCTGCTGATGGCCGCCAACCCGGTCGTCCTCACCCAGGTGCTTACGTACTATGTCGATGGTCAAATGTATTCGCTCATGCTCGCCACGACGTTCCTGCTGGTTCTCTTACTAGTCGACCGGGCATGGAGCTGGTATCTCGTTCTTGCACCGCTGATCTTCTATTCGGCCAGTATCAAATTCACTGCCGCCGTTTACCTGGCGATGATGCTGTTGGCTTTCTGTGCCGCACCTCTGATAATCAAGCCTGCTCGGCATGTCGCAAGAAACCTGATCATGTCCGGACTGCTCTTCGTGATCGCGATCGTAGTCATTGGATATAACCCCTACGTTTCCAACACGATTGTGAATGGTCACCCCCTCTATCCTGTCTACGGCATGAACAACGTGGACATTATCACCGATCAGTCGCCGGCCGAGTTTTCCGGACTTAATCGATTCTCAAAAGCGTTCCGCTCGTACTTTGGGGAAACCGACAATATTCTGGCAAGTTCTGGAGATAGAATCCGGTTCAAACTCCCGCTCACTTTCAGTCGCGAGGAGATCAAGAGGCTGGACGACTTCGATCTGAGAGTCGCAGGGTTTGGACCACTGTTCAGTGGCTTTGCCCTGATCGCCGGAGCCCTCTATGGCCTCTTTGCCTTCATGTACTTTGCATCCGGCGGGGTTGCTCCCGGGACCAAATTCCGATTGCGTGACTACCCGCTTGAGGTCCTTGCAGGTTGTTTTCTCCTTTCGGCCCTGCTCATGCCTGAATTCTGGTGGGCGCGTTACGCTCCGCAAATCTGGCTGATCCCCATTCTCCTATTGATGGCTATTTCCAAGCGGATCGGGCTTATCGCGTCATTGGCCCGCATCCCGCTGGCCATTGCCCTGCTGAACATCGCGATGTTCTTCGCAGTGGTGGCTCGAAGCAACGTATTGCGCACCAATGCGGACAGGGAGAATTTGGAAAAGGTTCAAGCGAGCCACACACCGATCCAGGTCTATTTCGATCACCGGGACGCGGATCGGATCAAATTTGCCACTTACGGCATTCCCTATACCGAAACGCGTGACCGAAGCCTGTTGACCGGCAAGTATCAGAACCGGCTCTTCCGCTCGGCCATCATTGCTCATGACAATCAGGAATTAGCCGATCTATTAGCTAAGCCCTGAGGAGTTTGGTTCGCCCATGTTGGCCCTGACCGGCCGGTTATTTCGGCTTCTGGAGCCCAAACAGGGGCCTTGCGGCTCCATTAAATCCACTTGCCGACCTCGGTTGGTCGGTGTATTTTAGCCCCGGGTGTAGTCCGGATTTTGTCCAAGGTTCTATCAATGGTTGGTTTACATGATAAACACTAAGACGCACAATTCACACACGGTCCAGT
>JBATNE010000017.1:0-10702 GCA_049290195.1 Candidatus Zixiibacteriota bacterium | reverse complement strand
GCTTCATTGAGATTACTATGTCTCGAAGCGACTCTATCGAGAATCCCTCTTCGATAATGAAAGCGGCCGTCAAGTACAGGGGCCGTGCTCCGCTCATAGCGACATCATTCACGGTTCCAAAAACGGCGAGTTCGCCGATATTTCCGCCCGGGAAGAACAGCGGGTCGACGACAAAGGAATCGGTTGAAATCGCCAACTTCGCGCCGTTGATCTCTACTACTCCCTGATCATCCATCTTGTTCAGAACTGGATTTTGGAATGCCCACAGGAACAGGTCAGAGATAAGTGTCTGCATCATCCGACCACCCGAGCCGTGGCCGAGCTGCACGGTGTCAAAACTCGTGATAGGGAGCGGGCAGCTGGCAATGAAGGAGGCTGTTGTGTCGCGGTGTTTGTCTTCTGTAGTCATGTCCTATCCTACCGGCCGGTACTTTCTGACGGCATAATATGCGGCGCAGGCCCCTTCCGACGAAACCATAGTGGCCCCGAGTGGCGATTGTGGCGTGCACCGTGTTCCAAACTGGCTGCATTGATGCGGCTTCTTGAGCCCCTGAAGAATCAGTCCGCTGATGCACTCCGGTGATTCTTCCGCGCTGATGTCGCCTATGGCGAAAACATGTTCGGCGTCATACCTGGCGTATTCCGGCCGAAGGCGAAGACCGCTCTTGGGGATAATCCCTATTCCACGCCACGCGCGGTCAGTAATCTCAAATATTCTGCGTACCTGCTCCTGTGCGGGCAGGTTGCCTTCCCGCGTGACAACTCGCGGATACATGTTTTCCACCTCGGCCGACCCGTTCTCCAGCTGCTTGACGGCTGCGAGCACTCCGGCAAGAATGTCGTTCGGTTCAAATCCGGTTACGACAATCGGCACCTTGAATTGCTTGGCCAGTGGTTCGTACTCGTGATATCCCATCACCGTACAAACATGCCCGGCCGCAAGGTAGGCCTGAACGCGGTTCTGAGGAGAGCTGAGAAGGGCCGTCATGGCTGGAGGCACAAGTACGTGGGACACCAGAAGAGAGAAGTTCCCCAGCTGTTCTCTTTCTGCCTGGGCAACAAGCATAGCATTCCCCGGAGCAGTGGTTTCAAATCCAACCGCAAAGAAGACCACTTTCTTATCCCGGTTTTCCCGAGCGATTTTCAATGCATCAAGCGGCGAGTAGACAATACGGACATCGGCCCCCTCTGACTTCGCCATGAAGAGGTCCTTATGGGACCCGGGGACACGAAGCATGTCACCGAACGAGACGAAAATCGTGCCGGGAGTCAACGCGATGGCAATTGCCTTGTCGATCAGTTCCAGCGGCGTGACACATACCGGACAACCGGGGCCATGTACCAATTCGATCAGGTCAGGAAGTAACTGGTCGAGACCATTCTTGACAATGGAATGAGTCTGTCCCCCGCAGATTTCCATGATGACCCATGATCGGGTGGTTATCCGGGCTATTTCATCCAGAAGCTTCTGCGCTGTCTGCGGATCCCTGTATTCTTCAACAAACTTCACTTGCCGTCGCCAGAATCCTTCCGACTGAGTTGCTCAATTTCGTCAAACAGAGCAAGCGTCTTTTGGGCTTCGACCTCGTCGATTACATTCAGCGCAAATCCGGCGTGAACAATGACGTAGTTTCCAATTACGGCTTCCGGAACATACGCAAGACAGACGGACACCGTCGTTCCGGCGAAATCTACCGTCCCCATTGCCAGTCCGTTCTCCTCGCGAACGTCAGTGATTTTTCCCGGTACTGCCAGACACATCTGATTATCTCCTACAATTCCCGTTCTGCCAGCAGCTGCGCATGAGCTACAGCCAGCTGTCCGAAAGCAAGCCCGCCATCGTTGGTGGGCACCTGTCGATGAGTCAGCACTTCGAATCCTTCATCGCGAAGCCGCCTGACGATATATTCAAAGAATAGCTGATTTTGGTATACTCCGCCAGAGAGGGCTGCGCGATTGATACCGGAATATCGGCGAATCAACCTTGCCTGTGAGACGAACATCTCTGCAAGTGTGGCGTGGAATCGGGCACCAATGTCCGCCGCCGAGCTACCGTTTGTAAAGTCTGCAACGATTTGGCGGATTAACGGTTTGAAGTCGATTGCACCCATCGAAACTTCCATCGGAAGCAGTTCTGAGTAAATATCCTCGTGCGACGGCCTTCTGCTGATAGCTTCCAGCTCCATCGCGGCTTGCGCTTCGAACGTCACCGTTTGCTTGATACCAAGTATAGAGGCAACGCCGTCGAAAAGTCTTCCACAGCTGGACGTCACAGGACTGTTGACGTTGCGCGCTATCATGGCCTCCGCGGTTGCGATTGATGCTGCGGGAATGGCTTTGAATAAGGGGAGATTGAGGTTTCTCGACTCTTCACCAAGGGTGTCTCTTAAGTAGCTAAGGGCCATCCGCCAGGGTTCCTTAATCGCCGCTTCACCTCCGGGCATGGGTGTCGTCGCCAACCAGGCGACTCGTTCGAATGCAACGGCATTTCCAACCAGAATCTCCCCGCCCCAGATGGTGCCATCAGTTCCATATCCGGTGCCGTCGAGAATGATACCGATGCTCGGCTCATCTACGCCATTCTCCGCCAAGACCGAAGCGAGGTGGGCATGGTGGTGTTGGATGCCTAACGTTCTAATGGCCTGCTGATCAAGGGCCCACTTGGTGGACAGGTACTCCGGATGAAGGTCATGGGCAATGAATTCCGGTTCGATTTCCAGCAGCTTCTTGAAATGGACAATGCTGGATTCGAAAAAGCGGAACGCCGTGAGATTGTCAAGATCACCAATGTGTTGACTCAAAAAGACTGCGTTGGCCCGAGAGAGACCAATGCAATTCTTGAGTTCTCCTCCGACTGCCAGGCCTGACTGAGCGCTGTTTCGACGTAGAAAGAGTGGCTCAGGAACGTACCCTCGGGATCGTCGTACCAGGCGCGGCTTCGAATCCATGATCTTGACAATTGAGTCGTCGCATCTCTGGAGGATCTCCCTGTCGTGAAGGAGGAAGAGGTCCGCCAAGTCGGAAAGCCGGTCAAGGGCTTCGGCATTACCGGTGGCGATCGGTTCCTCGGAGAGATTCCCGCTGGTCATAACTAATACATCCAGGCTGCCGGCCAGCATAGCATTGTGCAGAGGCGTGTATGGAAGCATAAAGCCAAGTGTCGTCTGACCCGGTGCAATAGCCTGTGGCAGGTCGCAGCTTTGACTCCTCTGGAGAAGTACGATTGGGCGCCTCCGATCCTGCAGCACGGTCTTTTCCTCGGCAGAGACGGAACAGTGGCGCTCAATGGCACTAACATCACGAGCCATTAGTGCGAATGGTTTTTCAGCCCTCCCTTTGCGGCGGCGAAGTTCCAAAACTGCCGATTCGTTCCGCGCATCGACCGCCAGATGAAAACCCCCGATACCACGGAGAGCGACAACTCGTCCCTGCTTGAGGAGTTCGATCGCTGAGAGAATAGGATCTGATGAATCAACCGACTCTGCGTTGCCTCGAAGCTGCAGTTTTGGTCCGCATTTGGGACAAGCGTTTGGCTGGGCATGAAACCTGCGATTGGAAGGATCATCATATTCCTTCTGGCACTCCGGGCACATGGGAAAGATACGCATCGATGTGTTGGGCCGGTCATATGGAATGCCTGAAACAATCGTGTATCTCGGCCCGCAATTGGTGCAATTAATGAAAGGATAGCGATAGCGCCGATCTCGCGGATTCGTGAATTCCGCAAGGCAATCGTCACAGGTTGCAATATCGGGAGAAATGAAGGTCGTGGCATCGTGACCGTGGTGGCTCGCCTGAATGGCAAATGCGGTGTCGCCCAACACTCGGATAGTTTCCGTATTGCAGGAAGTGATAGAAGCTACGCCGGGAAGCTCAGTTCGGAGCCGAATGAGAAACTGGTGAATCGAATCCGAACCGCCTTCGACTTCGATGACAACACCTTCGCTGTTATTGCCGACAAAGCCTGAGAGTTGAAGTTCCGTTGCGAGGCGATAGACAAACGGACGGAAACCGACTCCCTGAACGATGCCGTTAACGCGGATGCGATGGCGCTCCCGCACTTTGGCGCTATGGTCGGCGTGAGACTTCACGAAGTCACGACCGCTTCTTCTGGCCAACCCGGTTCTTCAGCCACTCAAACCAGCCCTGCAACCCGGCACCGGTACGGCAGGAAACTTCGAAAATCGTCAGTTGACCGTTGATGCTCAGGGCATTCTTCTTCACCGTTTCCATGTCAAAGTCCGACGCGCCGATCAGGTCGATCTTGTTGATGACCATGATCGAAGATCTCCGAAACATGCCGGGGTACTTGAGCGGCTTGTCGTCCCCTTCGGTAGTGCTGATCAGGACCACTTTCATATCTTCGCCGAGATCATAACTCGATGGGCAGACCAGGTTGCCGACATTTTCCACAAACAGGATATCCAGTTCCGCTAGGGTGAATGATGCAATCGCGGCGTTTACCATGCGGGCATCGAGGTGACAGGTGCCGCCGGTGACAATCGGCTTGACGATCTTGCCCCCCGCCTTTTCAAGCCGCCGGGCATCGTTGTCAGTCTGCACGTCCCCTGCTACGAGGGCCATCCGAAGCTCAGTGTTGAGGGCCCCCAGGGTTTTTTCCAGAAGACTGGTCTTTCCGGATCCCGGAGAACTGACCAGATTCAGGCAGAGAACTTTATTCGCGGTGAGGCGGCTGCGTATTTCGGCTGCCAGCTTATCATTTTCTGAAAGAACTTTCTGGTCAACTACTACTCGCTCAGTCATTTGATGCTTCCTGTTTCTTGTGTGGCGAAAGATCCTCGGAACCGTCATCAACTTCAAGATAAGCGATGTCCAGTTCAGTCCCGTGCTGGAGAGCCACATTCCGGCTGCCGCAGGTTGGGCAAACAAACTGGTACCGCTCGATCTCCGAATCACGGGCGCACGCTTCGCAATGAACGGAAATGGGAACGGCCTCTATCTTGAGATTGGTGTGTTCAAGCGGAGTATTTCTGGTGATTACCTCGAAACCGAATCGGAGCGATTCATGGTCGACATCGGTCATGGCCCCGATGCGAAGAGCAATCGTGGCGATCCGGCCATAGCGATGCAGCGAGATTTCCTTTTGGACAATCTCAACAATGTTCGTCGCAATCCCGAGCTCATGCATAATCATCACCGCCCCTTTTTCGGCGGCGATATAATATAGCAGATTTGACGGGGACGGGCTCAGTTGCCCGTAAGCGCAAGGGGAGTGGTCGGTTGCGAATGCGAGTCTATGATGTCGGTGTTTGCCTTACTTAGAAGCCCACATCGCCCGTTATCACTCTGATCAAGTAAACAAGGTCGGCTACGGTGAGAGCAATGCCATCTCCGTTCACATCGGACTCAGCGATAGAACAGGCCGGGTGTGGATTAAATCCAGGAATACCTAGTTGGAAGTAGTTTACAAAGACAACTACGTCGCTTACCTCCCCAGGAATGCCATTACAATTGAGATCTCCTCTGCAGTGAGAGAGGGAATCAGTGCATACCAGATCAAAACCGCCGTTCCGTGCCACCATGGTAGGGAGGTAAGCAATTGAACCACTCGAATTGCAATCGGGACCAGGGGCCCCATAGCCGGGAAATAGAAATCCCGAGGGATTGGAGATCGTGTTCTCATTTGGTTCAGACACACCAGATGCGACAATTACGGTATCGCCGCTCATAGCTTCGAGGCTATTATCCCGGCAATTTCTCCAGTAAAACCTGAATGGCACAAATGAACAGGGATCATTTGTCCCGTGTGTGGAAGTTGCGTGGGCAACCACGAGCTTGACTAGTTCTTGCTCGCCTGCATCCTGGAAACAGGTTGCCATATGTCCCGTTGTTGTGGAGGCAGCTCCGTTTATCTCAAGAATTGCCGTCTCGGCAGGTCCATAGGCGGGAGAATTCTCGATGGGCGTGGTTCGGTCAATCTTCCACCCCAGGTACTCCCAATTACAGTTGGTCATGAAAGTGCCGGGGAGTACGTCGAGAAACGTCTGGCTGTTCTCCGCCAGCGCCAAGGCAAGCCGGAAACTCCTGACCGGGGCGGTCAGATCGAATGCAGTGACACTGATCGTATCACGGGTCGCAAAGCAAATGGGGGAGGGCACGTGACCTACGCTGATACGCAGTTCCGTAGCGCGGGGCTCAGCAACCACCAGAATCGTTATTAGCATTCCGGCCACAAGACGAAAGTAGTGCTTGGACATGAGTTCTTCTCCGCAGAAACGCAAAAATCAGGACAGTTACACAGGGCAGATACAATATACCTGCTCGACGCCCCCTCAGCAACTGCTCAAAAGTGGCTTGGATTCCCGCACCCCCCGGCCATGGCCGGAACGCAACCCGGTTGCGAGAGCTTGTGCGCTTTCACATATGCTCCCTAAGGCACTTGAAACCTTGGGCTCCAACTGGTGGTTCTACACTTGGTCAGGGCGGTAACACATAATGTTTTCATCAGGAGTACTCGCATGAAATTCAGGTCCTTCGTCGCGCTTGCCGCTGCCAGCGCTCTGGCAGCCGGGGTAGCTGCTACTGAACCGGTAGCCAAGAAGCCGGCCGGCACTGCCGAGCCAATTGACCAGAAACAGATTCAAGGAAAACCCGACATGAGTGCATCAAGCTATCTCACGATTCCCTTCAAGACGATTACCGGCCACGATTCCACTCTTGCTGCATTCAAAGGGAAAGTCGTGCTGATCGTGAACACCGCCAGTGAGTGCGGGTACACGCCCCAATACGAAGGTCTTGAACAGCTGTACGAGAAGTACAAGGACAAGGGGCTGGTGGTAGTAGGTTTCCCCGCCAATAACTTCGGCGGTCAAGAGCCCGGTTCCAATGAAGAGATCGCCAAATTCTGCACGTCCAAGTTCAGCGTGACATTTCCCATGATGGCCAAAGTGAGTGTCAAAGGAGAAGACATTCACCCCCTGTTCAAATATCTCACGATGGAGTCATCGATAACCGGCGAGATCGGATGGAATTTCAACAAATTCCTTCTGGATAAGGACGGAGAATTGGTTTCGCGCTACCCTTCGAAGATCACTCCTCTCGATCCACAGTTGACATCCAAAATAGAGTCCCTATTTTAGTCGAAAATGACCCCGCCTCTTCGACGGCAGACTCGAAGGGGCGGAGAATCTCAGACCTCGTGCAGTTCCGTTTCACGGGGCCGACTAACCGGCCGGACATAGTTGGATGTATCGCCTATTTGTCGCAATCGACCTTCCCTCTGTCCTTAAACAGCAGCTCAGCCTGTTGAGTGGCGGGGTCCCCGGGGCACGCTGGCTGGAACCACCACAGATGCATCTTACCATTCGCTTTATCGGCGAAGTGGACGGT
Source organism: Candidatus Zixiibacteriota bacterium (assembly GCA_049290195.1). Lineage (GTDB taxonomy): Bacteria > Zixibacteria > MSB-5A5 > GN15 > FEB-12 > FEB-12. Next base: position 3,352 of record JBATNE010000017.1, on the reverse strand, counting down.
GGTGTGTTCCGCGATGTGCAAGAGGTTCTTGCCGAAGTCCGTTCTGATCCCATCGAACTGATTCTCAAAGGAATGGGGCATTTCCCTCCCCGAAAGAAACCAGAGCAAATCTGGGTTGGCATCGCACCCAGCGAACGGCTCTCTATTCTGCATCACCGGATTGATACGGCACTGGCCAAGATCGGGCTTCCGAGAGACGGCCGTAAGTTCGCCCCCCACGTCACAATTGCCCATCTCCGCGCTGCCAAAGACCACCGCGTGGCTGAGTTCCTGGCGGCGTATAACCTGTATGAGTCAGCACCGTTTGTAGCCGACGAATTCTGTCTCTATTCCAGCCAGCTGTCGTCGCATGGTGCCTATCATGAGATTGAAGCCACCTATCCCCTGCACCACAACGGAGGCCTGTCAGTATGAAGAGCTTTAGAAAAGAATTCTGGTTCAACGTTCCGTCCCGCCGGGGATTTGTGAATATTACGGGCGAAGTGCGCTCGACCTTGAAAGAAAGCGGAATCAAAGAGGGGCTGGTCCTCGTAAACGCAATGCATATCACAGCCTCGGTGTTTATTAATGACGACGAATCCGGTCTGCATCAGGATTACGAAAAGTGGTTGGAGAAGCTTGCCCCGCACGAGCCGGTATCCGGGTACAGACACAACGACACTGGAGAGGACAACGCCGACGCTCATATGAAGCGACAGGTGATGGGGCGCGAAGTTGTCGTTGCCATCACCGGCGGCGAACTGGATTTCGGACCATGGGAGCAGATCTTCTATGGCGAATTCGACGGACGTCGAAGAAAACGGGCGCTGATCAAGATCATTGGAGAATGATCGGCCTATTGATAACTGTGTAACGAAGGAATTATGCTATGAACGGGAAACTTCGGGTCAGACTTCTGGGCTTACTGATTGCGACTATCGCATTCGTGCTGCCGCTGTGCGGCTTCGCCCAGCCGAAACCGCCTGTGGCCAAAATTGTCCCCAAAGTCGACTCTGCATTTGGCGATGTCCGGGTGGACAATTACTTCTGGATTCGCGACAAAGCGAACCCCGAAGTAATCGACTATATCAAGGCGGAAAACGCCTACACGGATTCCATTATGAAGCCTACCGATGGTCTTCAGAAGAAATTGTACGATGAGATTCTCTCCCGGATCAAGGAGACCGATCTCTCCCTGCCGACCAAGCACAAAGACTACTACTACTATAGCCGCACGGAAAAGGGAAAGGATTACGGGATTTCCTGTCGCAAGAAAGGCTCTCTTGATGCTCCGGAAGAAGTTATTCTCGATGTTAACCAGCTGGCGGCCGGCAAGAGCTTTGTATCAGTAGGCGCTACCGAAATCAGCCCGGACCAGAATCTCCTCGCCTTTGGAGCCGACACCCTCGGCAATGAGCGTCATGACATCAGAATCAAGAACCTGACCACCGGCGAGATCTACCCCGATGTCATTTCCAATACTGGTTACACGCTTATTTGGGGGAACGACAACAAGACCCTGTTCTATGTCACCCAGGACGAAGCAAACCGTTCGGATAAGCTCTGGCGTCATATTCTTGGTTCGGATCCCAAGACCGATGTTATGGTGTATCACGAAAAGGACTCCGCCTTCTCGGTAGGATTGAGCCGCACTCGCAACGACGCGTATCTGATCTTGTCAATCGGGAGCATTACCACGTCCGAGGAATGGTACCTCGACGCGGGCAATCCGACGGGCGAATTCAAGCTGATTCAGGCTCGCCGCCCCGAAGTACAGTATCAGGTCGATCAACGCGAAGACCAGTTCATTATCATGACCAATGACAATGCCCGCAATTTCAAGCTGGTTGAAGCCCCCGTTGCCAACCCTTCGCGGGAGAATTGGAAAGAGATTACGCCGTACAATGACTCTGTCTTTACCGAAGGGTTTGATGTCTTCGAAGACTGGCTGGTCAGGTATGAACGGATCGCCGGCCTTCAGCAGATCCTGGTTTCGAACTGGAAAACAGGCGAGAAGCACTTCATTGAATTCCCGGAGCCGGTCTATTCGACAAGTCCGGGCGCCAATCTCGATTTCAAGACGTCGACCCTCCGATTCTCCTATCAATCTCTGGTGACTCCCAATTCCATTTATGATTACGACATGACGACTCGCAAGCGGGAGCTCAAGAAGCAGACTGAGGTGCTTGGCGGCTACGACGCGACGAAATACGAGTCGGAGCGAGTCTTCGCCAAAGCATCTGACGGAGCCATGATACCAATGTCCATCGTCTATAAGAAGGAATTGGTGAAAAATGGATCGAATCCCTGCTGGCTGTATGCATATGGCGCATATGGGATCAGCGAAGACCCGTACTTCTCTTCGGCCCGTGTCTCCTTGTTGGATCGCGGGTTTGTGTATGTTGTCGCGCATGTGCGTGGCGGAGCTGAAATGGGACGCCAGTGGTATGATGACGGCAAGCTGATGCACAAGAAGAACACATTTACCGATTTCATTGCATGCGCCGAATATCTTGTAGCCAACAAGTACACCTCTTCGGACAAATTGGTCGCCAACGGCGGCAGCGCCGGCGGCCTTCTCATGGGCGCGATTACTAACATGCGTCCGGACCTCTTCAAGGCGATTGTTGCCGAAGTTCCGTTTGTCGATCTCATGAATACCGAGCTAGATGCTTCTCTTCCTCTGACCGTCGAAGAGTGGGAAGAGTGGGGAAATCCATATAAGGAAGACCAGTACAAGTACATGCGTAGCTACTCGCCGTATGACAATGTTGTGGCTAAGGACTACCCGAATATGTTGATCCAGGGCGGTCTCAATGACACCCGCGTGTGTTACTGGGAACCGACCAAGTGGGCGGCCAAACTCCGGGCCACGAAGACCGACCACAACCGCTTGCTCTTGAAGATCGAAATGGGATCAGGGCATGCCGGCGTCTCCAGTCGCTATGACCGGATCAAAGACGCGGCCTTTACCTATGCCTACGTTCTTGATGTTCTCGGTATTAGAGAGTAATTGAGACAGGTAACTTATGGCTTCAAGCCGTCGGACCATAAGTCCGGCGGCTTCTTGTTACTGGCGTTCCGAGATCGCTAGTTTGGCGCCAAGTGCAATGAATACTGAACCGGTGAACCACTTTTGCGCTCGCCAGAACCCGGGGTGAGACTGAACCCACTGTCCCGCCTGCCCAAAGAAAAGGGCTACGACCAGGAGCACTGATGTCCCCGAAATATCAAACATGATTCCGAGTGTCGCGATCTGAGCAGTGGTGGAGCCGTGATCGGCATGGACGAATTGCGGGATGAATGAAAGGAAAAACAGCGCCACTTTGGGATTGAGGACGTTGGTGACTACCCCCTGCCAGAACACTTTGCG
>JBATNE010000016.1:0-2007 GCA_049290195.1 Candidatus Zixiibacteriota bacterium | reverse complement strand
GATATAGAAAATCTAATTAGTCAAAGTAGCCCTTGGATAAAAGATCCTAGCTTTCGTTACCCAAATATCATAAGTCGGACACTGTACGATGATTTAATAAACTTTCAAGATGACCTTGCCCAGATTCTGTTAGGTGCACGACGTATTGGAAAAACAAGCATTATGCGCCAGCACATAAACGGACTTCTTGACGATAAAGAGCTAGTCTATTTTATAAGTGCCGACAACCCACTCCCGGACCCAAAAAGCTTCTATGCAGTCATAGACAAGGTAACAGAGTCTAAAAACAAGCGTGTATATGTATTTATTGACGAGATACAAGACATGCCAGACTGGCAGAAAATAATAAAGCATTTTTATGACAATCGGACTGCAAAGTTTATTATATCTGGCTCATCTAGCTTAATTATCAATCAAGAATCGGCCAAACTAACGGGTCGACACCGGGTTGTGTATGTATGGCCACTCAGTTTTCCTGAAGCAAAGTTGTTTGACCCTAGCATTGATTTACTGCGTTATCTCCAGGACGGAGGATATCCCGAAATAGTACTGAAAAAAATCGAACCAGCGCGGATAGTCGACATAGTCGAATCCACACTGTACAGAGACCTCCTTAGCTTATACCAGATCAGAAACCCCGCAATACTAGGCGATATTATTAAAGTGCTTGCAGCAAAAGTCGGCACGCCTGTTAGTTTTGCGACATTAGCCAAAGACCTTGGCGCCGACGATCAAACCATATCGAAGATAGTAGATTATCTTGTCGGTATGCGCCTAATTTTTGAATTGCCAATCTATACACGGTCCGCAAAGGTACAGTTACGCAACCCTAGTAAGTACTATTTTGTAGACAGCGGTATAGTACATAAATACAGCCTTCAGCCAAAGCTAGGACTGCTGGCAGAAAATGCGGTGGCTATACAGCTAGAAAAAAACCGATCCATAGAACGCTCCAAGTGGGGTTACGAACTAGAAAATGGTCAGGAAGTCGATTTTAGGGTTGGCGACAAGAGATATGAAGTTAAATATCAGGATGATTGGCAAGATTTTACTGACCAATATCAGTCTATAAACGATGAATATGGGTCTAGCTTGACCATGATCATACCAGACAGCACCAATATAGAACACCCACATCAAGTGTATGTTGGTTTGGGGCAGTTTTTATGTTTAGGGGAAAAACTTTAAGACTATAGAACCGACGAATAACTATAAAAAATGTAGTGGATTGCAAGTAAAGTTTGGTTTAGTCATTGGGTCTAGGATCTCTATCACTTAATACCTATCCGCTTCTTTGCAGGGTGCGAGCCTCCTTGGAAAGGTGGGGTGTTGGGGCGGGCATATTTTGCAACGAAACAGGGGTACACGGCATATTGTGGTATGTAAGAGTTAGCTCATTTAACAGTCTTTTATGAAAGTATATTTTTAATTTACAAAGTTTTGCGCAGAATCTTTAGTTGTAAATTGTCTCTATAAGCGCTAGTATTATGGGTAGTAAGTGAGTAAAAATAGAATGGATAATCCGCACAAAATGAGCAGAGATTTTAATGGGGGCAATGTGACTAAAACTCCTCAGTCAAAACGCTTTTCTGGTGTAAACATAAAAAAAATAGCGCTAGTTGTACTGATTGTCGTACTTTTAGTAGGAGGCACGGCCACCGGCGTAGTTTTGTGGACGCGTAGCCACCACCCCAAACCCGACAGTATACAAGAAGCACTACAGTTAGTAGAACAGCTTAAAGACAATATAGATCTGCCAACAGATGAAACGCCCTCTATAGCCGTAGTAAAAGACGTTTCAAAGTTAAGCGATCAACCATTTTATGCCATTGCTCAAAACGGCGACAAAGTATTGGTGTATCAAAAAGCTGGTAAGGCACTACTATATCGTCCTTCGACCAAAAAAGTAATCGAATACACCCCAGTTAACGTCAGTAACAAGCAATAGCAAAGCTGGTAGCGTAGCTGTTCGCTACTACGTAGAGACCACTTCAAAGTCCACTTCCT
>JBATNE010000015.1:0-11457 GCA_049290195.1 Candidatus Zixiibacteriota bacterium | reverse complement strand
CGTCAGCCAGGAGTCGCGCATCCTTGTCGAGGACAATCTTGCGCTGCTTCGTCTGATCCTCGCCACTGCGAATGGTGGGAGGAATGGGCGTTTGCGCTGTCAAAGAACCGACGACAACCATCACCAGACAGAGAGCTACAAGCACCGAGTGGCCTCGGCGCGCGACATGACTGGCTGTGGTGGCGGTTGTCAGGGTCTTCATGGTTATATCATTCGTTCGTCATCCACCCAGGGATGTTCATCATCGCGGGGTGCAAGACATTGTTCTGTGTCCATTGGTCCTTTATTCCATAGTTACTAACAAATTCCAGGGAGAATCTTCCATTCTCCCTACTCCGAATATACGAAACATGAGCGAGAAGGTTTCACAAAAAAACGGCACAACATTTTGACATTCAACATGTTAGAAAAAGGCAGTCTGCCGTTTGCCGACTCTTTCTTCTTGTCGCATCGCCGGTCAGCTGTTATACTGCGGTAACGGAGACAGGGACGGTCGTCAATTCAATTACCAGCGCTCCTCACCAGCCTTCCCGGTACTTCACTAAACCGCCACATTACATTGAGTTACGAGCCATTTGAACCTTGTGGCGCGGACTGCCTAACTCAGCGACATTTGTAATCAAGTTTTGCTCGATTTGTCGTCAAAACTGCCGAATCTAGGGAATGGGTATGCTAAAGAGACATTTCGTTTTAGCGGTGATTCTCGGCGTGGGTTTCAGCACCCTCGTCGGTTCGGCGTTTGCCGCGGCTTTTGACCGCAACGCCATCCATCAACAGCAACTTATTGGCCGCGATTCCGTCGGTTGTACAGATGGTCGAATAGAATATCTGATTACCAACACCGCTAACTTCCCGACGTCTACTGAGTATCGCCTCTCAGATGTCGTTTCCCCCGCAATGTTCACGCAGGACAATGTTTCGATCAAGTTTCTAAAGTCCGGCAAGTGGATTGCCGCATGGCAAGATGAGCGGCTCGGAAGTCAGAAGGTATTTCTTCAACTGCTTGACAGCGCTGGAAGTCTGAGTGGCGTCAATCAGATGATTGCCGGTTCCGCTACCGGAGCTGATCTTGTTGAACCCCGAATCAAGACCGACACCTCAGGGCGCGTCTATCTCTTTTATCGGGACCGCTCCAACGGATTGATTGTCGGCAGCCGATTCACATCGAATCTCTCTATTGACCTTGCACCATTTGTGGTCAACGACACGTCCAACTCCGCTTTCGCAGGACCGTACGATGTCGATGTCTACCCGGATGGGCGGACGGTTATCGTTTGGGAAAACTACTCAACGCTCGGCTCGCATGTCTACATGCGCATCTACAACCCGTCAGGCGGATCGGTCATCACGCCGACAGGTGTAAACACCGATGCCGGCAGTTCGTCGCACTGGGTGCCAAGGGTATCGGTGCAGCCGGGGAGCGGGTATCTGGTGGCGTGGGAAGATTATCGTAACGGCCAGCCTGATATTTACGCTCGGCAATTCAGTGGCAACGGTGTCGCCGTGGCGGCGGAGTTTTCCATTGTACCGCCGGGCCCAGCCTCATTTGAGCAATATGCTCCTATCGTTGCCTTCTCTTCAGTAGACAAATATCTGATAGGCTGGATCGATAGGCGATCCGGTCAGGAAGTCTATTTCCAGCGCTTTGACCCAATTATCGGATCGGTAGGACTAAATGTCCTGGTCTCAGCCGGAGACACCAACGCTACCAATTGGGATCTGGACATTACGGCTTCGACCGACAGTCATTTCTATCTGAGTTGGGGTTCCTATGGTGCCCAGAGCGCTATCATGGGCCGCCGACTCGCTACCGGCGCCGCAATAGCCGGTGCGCCGGAAGTGAAAAACACAACCGTGGTTGGCCGCCGCTGGGCACCGTCGGTTGAATTCCAGCGGGCCAATCGCATGGCCGTTGCCTGGACGGAATTCGTCAACAATGACGCCAACATTCACCTGATGCTGTTTGACACGCTGAACGTGCCGGTACTGGGTGCTGAACGGAACCTGAACGATGATACCCAGGGTGCACCGGCTCTGGAACCGTCGATAGCCCCCGCCAACTGGCGACTCGATTTGGTGGCCTTTACCAGCCTGCGCAACGACGCCGGCGATATCTATACCCAGACCATCTCCCATTCCGGCGTGCCGCAATACAGCAACCAGAAGTTGAATCAGGACAGCGGCTCGGCGCTGCAGGCCGAGCCTTATGTGGCCACAACGGACAGTAAGTCGCTAGTAGTCTGGACGGATAGCAGGACTATCCTTGGTGGGAGCGGACAACGGGTCTTCGCTCGATTTGGCTCCTTTGACGGTCTGTTCGTGACGCCCGATTTCGCGGTCTCCGATAGTATTAAATCCGACGTGAAATCGAATCCTTGCGCCGCCATCAATAGGATCGGCCGATCGCTGGTAACGTGGTTCGACAAGCGAAACGGTACGTCGCAAGTGTACGGCCGATGGCTCACGGCTGCCAACGCGCTCGATGGTGCGGAATTTCTCATCTCAACACCGGCTTCAGACCTGCACAATCTCGATCTGTTCACGTCGACCGACTCAGTCGGACGGTTTTTTGTCGGCTGGCTCGACGATGGTTCTTTCCCATCGACGATCAAGGGGAAATGGTACAACCCGGACAAGTCGCTGGGCGGAAGCTATGCATTCAGCTCTGATCAGTCCGGAATATCCATCGAGCACCTGGCTGCAGCAGTAAACGACTCCGGCGTAATCTCCTTTGCCTGGGTAGGCATCGGGTCGAATCAGCGCAATCTCTACACGACATCGATTACCCGTACCGGCACGATCAGTTTCTCCACTCTGCAGGTCTCGGATTCTCCGGGCGCGCTGCCGGTGGAGCCTGCGATTTCCGTCGATGAAAACAGCTACCGCAGCATTGCCTGGGTCGATCATCGAAACGGCCTTCGCCAGGTCTTCTACCAGATCTACACCAACGGTGGAGCGCAGATCGGCACCAACCAGGCGGTGTCGTCGACAGTCCCGGAATTCATGTCCAGTCCGGCAACATCCGCGTATCGTGGCCGGGTCTGGTTTGTCTGGACAGACCCACGACAGGATGGGACACAGGTGATCGGCAACAATCAGGTCTATTTGCCGACAGACGTCCATGACAATGATCTATCCTTGCCGCACGAATACCAGCTGGGCCAGAATTACCCGAATCCGTTTAACCCAACGACTTCGATTGAGTTTGCTCTTCCTTCGCGCCAGCGAATCTCCCTTGAGATTGTCAATCTGCTGGGACAGCGAGTGAGAACACTTGAGGACAAGTGGTACGATGCCGGTACGCACCGCGTCAACTTCGATGGTCGTGACGATGCCGGCCAGGCGGTGGCAAGTGGAGTGTACTTCTACATATTGTCCTGGGCAGACCGCTCATTGACCCGAAAGATGGTGTTGATTAAGTAGTCTGATCGCCTGCTGTCCGAGATATCATTTCGGATAAAACAGCGCGCCGAAATCCCACAAGAAGTGAGCAAAGATGCAGGGCCAGAGAGATCCGGTCCTGATGTACAGCAGGGCAAACATCGCACCGAAAATCGAAATCGCGATGAATCCGGGCAGCCCTTGATAGGCATGACAAGCGCCAAATACAACCGATGAGACAATCACCGGGATTGTCCAGGAATTGAGTCTTCCGATCAAGCGTAGTCTGGTCATTATGTAACCTCGGAAGGCTACCTCTTCGCAGAACCCGGCGGTTGCAGCCACACAAACCCAGACAATTCGACCCCAAAAGTCCTTGGGAATCAGCAGTCCGACATCTCCGTTTATTGGAATTCCCACCTGTCCCATGAACCATTCCAGCCCCACCATGACAACAAATGCCCCCAGCAGGAATGCGATAGTCCATGCAAAATCAATGCCTCTGATTTTGGTGAGACCGATTCCCCTGAGCCCGGTCTTTTCGAGCCAGACGCTCAGGTAATTGACGAGAAAAATCCCCCATTGGAAGATCACCGTCACGATCAGCAAGACCATGATCATGAATTGATCAAGAGACTTGAGCAGCTGGGTAGGATCCTGGCCGCCATTGTACAGCGATGCGGCCGGGTAGAGGACCAGAAGAATTAACAGGGAGAAGGTGGTTAGAAATCCCTGATAGCGGAACAGCTCATTGCCGGTCTCACGTTTGAACCGCTCAAAGGCCGTTTCAGGATGGTTTTCATCCGATCCGGCATAGTAGACTGTCTCTCGTTGACTGAAATTCTCTTCCACTACTTGACCCTTGTGTCACATGATATCACGCGGCCGGCGCCAATTCGCCAGACTGCCGATCGCCGGAGTCACCCGTCTAAATCTATATCGACAAGATATTGATTCGCTATCCCGTTAAACCACAAAAATCTCCGGCCGATCCCCACCCCTTCCCCTGGGCCGGAAGCCATGTGATACTCGTGATTCGGGTCGATCCGATCCCCCCAGTTCCCATGTGACCCGCTTGTGGTAGCCGATATGGGTCGGCCTCCATTGGTTGAGGCAGACAAGAGGCGAAAGGACTACCAATGAAGTGGGAGAAGATTGTCTATCAGAATTGGGTGGTTGATTCAGCGTACCACGGCGAAGAAGATGAGAACGATCTATGCACAACAGGCCGACGCAAGAGACCAGATCGACAGCCAGTTCATGTGAAATTGGTCTCGGTCGAGGCGGCCGAAGATGTCGCGCTCACCAGGTTGCGGGAGCAGGTTGGAGTAGCGGTTGCCCAGCTTTGCTACGAACAGCGGGAGTTTATCGAACGGTTCTATTATGCAGGGGAATCGTATTTCGAAATCGCCAGGGGACTCCACCACGCCCCTCGGCGACTGGAGACAGTTCATCGTCAGGCACTCAAGCGGCTAAGAAAGATCCTCGCTCCCCTCGTAAGGAGCTACTATGGAATCACCAAAGACGCGGCTACCGGTTGTCCCATTTGCCAATCAGAACACCGGGAGACAATTGACGACTTGATTGGAAATCGAGACCGCACCCGATATTGGCAGCCGGTGATGAGGGAAATCAGAGACAAATACGGGATACGGATCAAATCCCCCATGACACTAATAGGCCATGAGAAGTATCACTGAACCGAGTCAGAAGGAGACATCATGAATCCGAAGTCAAATCGAGTCTCGCAAACCGACCCGTCCCGGGAGCACCATCTGCATGTTTGTGTGTCCCACGCCCTCAGAGAGGAACTCAGAGCGCTCGCACGCAAGTACGATCGCACGACCGCGGATATGGTGCGGTCGCTGATAAAGATAGGGGTACCGCTCATGCAAGGGATATCCGAAGCCGAACAAGTAATGCTGAAAGAATACCATGAGCTGTTCAGAACGCTCCGGACGGTCAAGTCCCTTAAGGATATCTAGCAGGTGTCGCATACTTGAAATGAAACATCAGTGTCAGGCCATAGGTCAGATCGATCAGATCCTGCCAATCGTGGTCAAGCGGGACATGGACATACCCGCCGACACCGGCTTGGCCAATATTCACCGAGGCAGCGCTGCCGAATAAGAACATCGTACGCTCGGAAAATTCAAGGTCGGATTCAGTGACGAGTACTCTCCCGAGCACACCGACGGTCACATCGACGTAATGTGTCTGAACGCCAAACTCGCCCGAGACGTCGGAGATCACTTCGGCGTCCCCTTCATTCGGGATCATCAGATTTGGCTGCAGGTAACCCCGAATCACGATCGGTTGGTCGGGCAATTTCTTTATGTAACCGACCTGGACGGAAACGGTGGTCACTTTGGGAAGGAAGGCTTCAAATCTGCCGAATTGGGAATACGTGCCAAACGCCAGAGCGTCCACTTTGTCTTCCGATGCCACCGGCACTCGAACGCCCACTCGTCCATACAAAGGGCTTGTTGGATTCTGAAACTCCAGGCCAAAGTAGGGATTGCCAATCGCTGTCTGAGGTTTGGGCAATTCATACCAATAATACATGGGATAGCTGTCCTTGTAACCGGCGTGAGCAGCATCAAACTCGGTGACCAGCGTGGTTGACTGACCTAGCCGGGCTTTTCCGGTCAACATCCAGATCATTGAGCCGAAAGTAAACTCGGGACCATACTTGATGGTACTTTTTGACACTTCAAGCATGATCCCCTGTTTGAATTCCGGATGTAACCAGCCAACCTGAGCGCCGGCAGATGCCACGCTTGCTAACATGGCTACAGTGGTTATGGCGATGATGCGGCGAACTGACGAGAAGCTCATAATTCCCTCCATACGACCCGTGGTGAGACACTGTGCGAGATGTCGACGGTGGGGCGACGCCCGGTTTCACTCGGAAACCCTGCGGTGTGACCAGCCGCAACGCACTATACTTGTCCGAATACAGTTCCTTATCCCAAGATAGCTTCAGTTATCGATGATCACAAGCCTGGCAGACCCAGATAACGGCATTCAGGTATGCCCTAAAAATGCTTGAATCAGGTCGGTGCAATGCGTATACTCCCGCCAACCAATTGGCAGACAAACGTATATGTACGCAAAACAGCGCACCGTCAAAACTTCTATCTCTTTATCTGGTATAGGGTTGCATACCGGCAACACCTGTACCATGACGTTCAAACCGGCTGCTCCAAATAGCGGTATTGTCTTCGTCAGAGTGGACCTTCCGAATAAACCATCAGTAATTGCTGATATTGACCATGTCGTGGACATTTCTCGCGGCACCACCCTTGAGCAAAATGGGGCGCGGGTGCACACAGTCGAGCATGTCCTGGCCGCCTTTGCGGGACTCCAGTTGGACAACATGATTGTCGAGCTGGACAACAACGAACCGCCAGTCGGGGACGGATCAGCAAAGCCATATGTCGACGTCCTCCTCGAAGCCGGCATTGAAAATCAGGATGTCGACAAGGTGTATCTGGAAATTGATACCCCGATGTCGTACAGCGAGAGCGATCGCGGCGTTGATCTGGTTGTCGCGCCGTCCGATGACCTTCGCATTACGTTCATGATCGACTACAAGAATCCGGCGCTGGGTACGCAGTACACCTCACTGGTGGATCTTGATAAAGAGTTTGTAGAGGAATTTGCCCCGGCCCGAACGTTTTGTTTCCTGTCCGAAGTCGAGCAGCTTAAAGCGGCTGGGTTGATAAAGGGTGGATCACTCGACAACGCCGTAGTTATCTATGATTCCGATCAGGGACAGGTCGAAGTCGATCGTATCCGCAAGGCGCTAAATGTCAAAGGAGAAGCCTTTGTAGGCAAGACCGGCATCATCAACGATGTCCCGTTGCGGTTTTACAATGAACCGGTTCGTCACAAAACGCTCGATCTCCTCGGCGATCTCTTCTTGATCGGTGTTCCGTTCAAGGGGCATGTCCTGGCTGCACGCTCCGGCCACAAAGCGAATGTCGCACTGGCCCGCAAGATGCGTGAGCTGTACCGCAAGAAGACTATTGCGGCGCGGTACCCCTCGAAAGAGAAGCATGTCTTCTTTGATATTAATTCCATTCTCAATATCATGCCGCACAGGTACCCGTTCCTTCTTATCGATCGAATTCTCGATCTGGAACCGGACAAGCGGGTAGTCGCACTGAAGAACGTAACGATCAATGAACCGTTCTTCCAGGGCCATTTCCCAGGGCATCCGATTATGCCGGGAGTGATGATTCTTGAAGCGATGGCGCAGGCGGGGGGGATATTGCTCCTTAACGCCGTCCCCGAACCGCAGAAGAAAGTTGTCTATTTCATGTCCATCGACAATGCCAAATTCCGCAGACCGGTATTGCCGGGGGACCAGCTTAGATTTGAATTGGAAATGCTGGCATTTCGAAGAAATACGTGCAAAATGAAGGGCGAAGCGCTGGTCGATGACCAGATAGTGGCGAGCGCTGATTTTATGGCAATGGTGGTTGACCGATGAGAGATATACACTCGAGCGCAATCGTATCGCCGAAGGCGGAGATTGCGGACAACGTGGTGATTGGGCCATACTGCATTATCGAAGATGGCGTGATTATTAACGAAGGTGCCAAACTGCAGTCGTCGATTCGGCTCGGCACCGGTGCCGTGATCGGCAAGAATGTGTCGATTTCGCACGGTGCGGTGATTGGCACGCCGCCCCAGGATTTGAAGTTTGGGGGAGAGGCGACCCGCGCGGTGATCGGTGACAATACGGTAATCCGCGAGTATGTGACAATTAACCGGGGAACCAAGGCGCACGGCGAAGCCAGCATCGGACGTGACTGCTTCGTCATGGCGTATGCCCACGTCGCTCATGATTGCGTCATTGGCAACAACGTAATTCTGGTCAACTCGGTCAACCTGGCCGGCCATGTTGAAATCGATGACTTTGCGATTCTGGGTGGTGTGCTGCCGGTGCACCAGTTTGTAAAGATTGGCGCGCATTGTATGATCGGCGGTGGATTCCGTGTTCAGCAGGATGTCTGCCCGTATGCACTGGTAGGCGGCTATCCGCTGAAGGTAGTGGGGATCAACTCAATCGGGCTTCGCCGCAGAGGATTCCCGGCCGAGACTATCGCGCAGTTGGAAAAGGCGTTCAAGATATTGTTCTTCTCCGGCCTCAATACAACTCAGGCGGTGGAGAGAATCAACGGTGAAATCGAGAAGACGCCCGAAGTTGACAACATCCTCTCGTTCCTGAGCCGGTCCAACCGCGGCATAGTTAAGTAGTCTCTCGGCTGATCCGCTTCCCGATCTGATTAGCCTGTGCGACTGCAGAGGTGGATCATGAACAAAAATCTGGCTCTGGTCTGGATCTTTACTTTTGTCGTGCTGGTATTTCAGCTCTGGTCGGCCTATGACACACTCCCCGAAAGAATGCCGTCACACTTCAATTCTCAGGGAGAAGCCGACGGTTATTCCACCAAATCGCAATTCTATAGCTTGTGGTTCTTTACCCTGGCTCTTCTCAACATTCTACTACCGTCCGTAAATCTTCTGTTGAAAGTCGTTCCCTCAAGCATGATCAACATTCCGAATCGGGAATATTGGTTTGCCGTACCCGATCGCAAACGGGAGGTTATCGCCAAGATGACCAATCTGATGGTAGCACTGGCGGTCTGTCTCAACGTGATGTTCTTTTTGATTTTTGAGTCAATTCGGAGCTTTGCCCTCACCGGCACGGCGAGTGTTCCGATCTGGGCGCCGTTCGCACTCCTGCCCATAATCATGGTCGGTCCGATTGTGTATCTCTATAGGACATTTAGAGTTCCGACTGCTCGTTAGCGCCACGGACCGGCTCTGCCTTGGCCGGATGATCGTCAATCAAAAAATGGTTGCATGATTTTCAGAATAGTAGATATTTAAGTCCAGATCATCGTGCAATTCTTCAGAAACCATACATCGGAGGGACTCGCCATGCGGAAATCTATCTTCGCTGCGTTGCTGCTGGCATTGGCAGGATTCGGCATCAGCGCCGTCGCAGCTCCGAACACCATCAAATTCGGGGACAATCGCGCCTTTCTGTTTCCGGACGGCCGGCTCATGATTCCAGTTAATGTCACAAACGACTCTGCTACCGGTGCGATTGGCTGGGTTATAACTATTTCAACCAGCGGCCAGCCACTACATCCGGACTCAGCTATCTTCGCAGGCCGAACGCCCCATACGTTTATGCTCAACCAGTTTTCACGAGCGGCTACCAATCCGGCACCACAGGCATATGATACCGCCTGCTTCCTGATAGTGACTGGTACACCATCAAACGGCTGTATTCCTGAAGGGAGCGGGACGGTCGCGCAGGCTTGGCTTACTGGAGGGGCGGTCGGGGACATTATCCATATTGCAGCACTTCCAGACGGTTCCTATGGCGGGCCGGAAGGGGGCTGTACATTTGACTCTGTCCACGCAGTTACATGTCGAAACGCTGGCACTCAAGACTATAGCTTCATCGCGTCCGATCTCGTGATAGCCCCGGTGACAGTTGAATTTACTTGTCCCAACCTTGTGAACACGATGAGCGCCCTGCCGCTAGATATCCCGGTGACGCTCACCGGCTTCAGCGCGCCTTACGGATTGTCAGTTTTGGAATTCACCGGACCGAACGGACCCGTACCGTTTCCAGCGATAACCGGATCCAACCCATTTCACGTTAACTGGACGCCACCTCTTGTCTCTGCAGGTACATACAAGCTGCTCTTATGGGGCAACGACTCCACCAATCAGGGAACGCAGTTCCTGGTGACGATTGTCGTGGCTAACTCGAAATTACAGGGTGATGCAACATGTGACAGCATAGTGGACTTGTCCGACCTCTCAAGGATCGCTGCATATCTGACCGGGTCTGGCCCCGCACCGGTCTGTCCCGGACCATGATCGTTGACCGGTGATTCGACTCCAGCGCCTGGCATCGAATGCAGAGACCACAGGCGCTGGAGCCTGGCTGCCTGCGAGTTCATTTCGGGCAGGCGCGATACCAATTGCAGAGTTGGCTGCCGACGGTGCTCAGTGTAGCATGGTAGGTTAAGGGAGATCGCTATGCGACGAACACTCATGGTAATTCTGACGCTCACGGGCATCAGTCACGCGCAATCCAAAGTCGGAACCGCGAACGTAGATATTTACATATATCAAAGCAACTAATTATCGCGAAAATATATTTCGGAGGGATCTGCCATGCGCACACTAGTCTTTGTTGCGATGTTGTTTGCAGTTGCAGCACTGGCCTCCCATGCTACGGCTGAGGTTGACACTTTGAAGTTTGGCATTGAAGGACACGCACATTTGTATAATGGAGGGATTGTTAAGATTCCCATCTATGTAAGAAATCAGGGGAATTTTAGTGCGTTTGTCGGGGAATGGGCCATCAATTCAGATGGACCTGCACTCTATCCCGATTCTGTCTCCTTCGGCTATCGCACTCCTCCCGGAATTGGAGATGATCGGATTTCAGGCGTAGGACTTGTTGACTATGAATATGTCCTCCCGTCCGAGACGCTGAGTGTCCTTTGGATTACAAAGATGCAAAGCAGGAAGTATGTCCTTCCTGGCGCCGGTCCGGTAGGGGCCCTTTGGTTTTCAGGGGGAGTGCTGGGAGAGCACATCAATCTGGCTGTGATTGACAGTGGCGGGGATCCACAGCAGCCCACTTACTTCCCACAGTACGCCTACTATGACAGTACCAATTGGACCCAACTTGTACCCTGCTATTTTGCGCCATCAAACCTGACGGTAGTTCCTGCACCAATCGAAGTCATCGGACCTGATGCTGCTACCGGTCAAACCGGATTTCCTATTACTTTCGATGTGAGCCTTGCCGGCAACGGTAGTCTGTTCACACTTGAGTTAGTATCACTTGTCGGGCCATCCGGACCAATCTCAGGTCCAGTCATATCAGGGACCAACCCGTTCGTGATCACGTGGACACCAGCAATGTCTCAATTTGGGACTTTTGACATGGTGCTTCGAGGGCATGACGCTTTCGGGCAAACGGTTGAAACGACGATTGCAGTCACCGTTGCCAAATCTACTGTCCAGGGG
>JBATNE010000014.1:0-6277 GCA_049290195.1 Candidatus Zixiibacteriota bacterium | reverse complement strand
CCCCGGTGGTGGCGGATGGCCGAACATCAATCCTCACGCTTTCCCGGCGGCCACCGTTATCGGCGGCACCGGCAGTGCGGCGATTTTCCTCGGCGGCAAAGTGATTCCGTCGGTCAACCAGACCGCTGGAGCTTACACGGCTGATATCGTATTGACCGTATCGTACACCGGTAGCTGAGAATCTCAGCGAACGGAAGGTCGCATGACCGACAGGCATGGATTGCTTGCGGAGCGCGACTGCTAAAACGAGTGCAGAAACATAGGATGGATAGTATGAAAGCAACGACCAAGACAACCCCGCCGGCGGATCAGACCGATTCCCGGTGGGGCTTTTGGCTTCTCCTGGTGATCTTCCTCACCTTTGCCACCAATCTCACCGCCGGTATTCTGGTTGCACCGACTGTCGTCTTTATTTCCGATAAGAGTCGGACCGGACGTCTCGATGTGCAGAATCCGACCAACCAGCCCCGCGAAGTAACCATTCATTTCTCTTACGGTCTGCCTGAGTCGGACTCATTGGGAAATGTGTCCGTCTCCCTCAAGGATTCGGGAGTGGTAGATCCTCGTGCGGCTGTCGAGTGGGTGAAAGCATTCCCGCGCAAGTTGATCATTCCGCCGGGTGGCACACAGGTCGTGCGATTGGTCGCCAATCCGCCGGCCGGTTTGGCCGATGGCGAGTATTGGGCTCGCATCGTGGTCCGATCGCAGGAAGGAGAAATGGCTCCGCCGGTTGCTCTGGCCGAAGGTGCGATAACGACCAAGCTCAATATGATCATGCAGACGGCCATCATGCTCAAGTATCGCAAGGGAAACCTGGCGGCCAAATTGGACATGCCCAAAGTCAGCGCAAGACTGACCGACTCCAGCATCGTGGTCATGACTGATTTCAATAACCTCGGCAATGCCTCATATGTCGGCCTTCTCAATGTGCGGGTGTTGGACGCGACCAAGAAGGAAGTAACACACCAGCAGGCGGATCTCGCCGTGTACAGAGGACTTCGACGCCGCATGGATCTTCCGATGAAGAATCTTGCCGGAAAGCCGCCGTTCCAGGTGGAGATAAATGTGTCGACCGATGGCCGGACTGATATTTCTCCGGACGATATGATCCGCGGAAACAAAATTCAGGAACTCGTGGCGGTGGAATAGCGCGGAGTAATCTCTAAGTAAAGAAATGTCGAGTCGGTTTATGCATATGGATATGCTGCCGTTTCTCAAATTCAAATCTCTCGGACTTATGCTGACTATCGGACTGGTCGGCTTTGCCGTTTCAATTCACGGGCAGTCTGCACCGACTGCACCGCCGACACCGGTTGAGCCGGCGGCGACTGCTCAAGTACCGGAAGAAATCGCCGTCAGCCTCGAAATCCCCAAAGTCACCAGCAAAGATGTGATTGTGCGATATGACGGCAAAGACCTGTATCTGCCGTTGCTCGAAGTAATGGGGATGATCGGCTCCAACGGAACGGTTAACCAGGAAGGGACGATCTTTAGCGGCTCGTTTCTCTCCAAGGATGTTCCCTTCACCATTATCCCGTCGACCTTCAAAGCTTCAGTCGGGAGTAAAGAGTACACCATCCTCCCGTCGGAGTGCCTCATTGCCGGTCGGGAACTCTATTTGAAACTTCCGCTGTTCGAAACATGGTTTGGTTTGAAAATGAAATTTGAATTTTCCCTTCTGCGGGTGCTCCTCCCGCTGGACGAGAAATTCCCCGCCTACCAGAAACTCAAACGCAATCAGGCGCGCGAGAAACTCACTCGCACGATTGAAGCTTCGCGCACCACCAAAGTGGTGCCACAAACCCGCGAGATATTTGCCGGAGGCGTTGCCGACTGGCTCTTGTCCACCAACCCGGTGGGAGGAGGCGGGCACTACCTTGATTTGAGTACCGGCGCCGTTCTCTTTGGTGGCGACCTCTCATTGAGTGGGACGGGCAACACCGTAAACGGCTTCAATGCCAAAGACCTCTCGTATCGTTGGCACTACGCTTTCGATTCCAACAAATACGTCTCCCAGGGAGAAGCCGGCTACGTCTACCCGGGCGGCGCGGTCTCCAAGGGTGTGCGAGGCGTGCTGGTCACCAACAAGCCGCTGGTCCAGCGTACCTACTTCCAGACGATTAACCTCTCGGGACAGCTCCAACCGGGATGGGAAGTGGAATTGTACGTCGACAACAAGCTCGTTGATTTCGTGACCGCCGATCAAAAGGGGAGCTATAGCTTCAACGTCGATGTCAACTATGGAACCTCGATTGTCACCCTGAAGAAATTCGGTCCTACCGGCGAAGTGGAAACCGAAGAACGTCAGATGCAGGTCCCATATAATCTAATCCCCCGTCACTCCATTGAATACACCCTATCAGCGGGCGAAGGGATCAGCGAACTTGACCGAGGAACACGCTTCCAGGCCAACAGCTATTACGGACTGAGCAGCCATATCACCGTTGGCGCGTCAGCCGATGTCCCCACAACTTCGAGCAAGACTCAGACTCCGCAGTATGCATTCGAAGGGACCTACCAGATAATGGAGGCGCTGACTGCGTACAGCACATTGTCACCGGGGAACCTCTATCAGGGGGGAATCAACTATTCATCTTTGACGAGCCTGAGCGCGAACGCCACCTTTTCGCTGTACGACACGAATTCGTATCGAAATTCATTCAAACAGCAGTACAACGCGACCTTTTCAGTCGCGGCTCCTTTCAAGATAGCGAACCGCTATTTTGGTACCCGGTATTACCTCACATATGACAAGTACCCGGCTTTTGATGCCATCGGAATGAACTATGGTCTCAACTGTTCGCTGTCTCGTCTCTACCTGAGTTACATGGGAAAATTCAAGAATTCCACCTATGCCACGTACAACGTCAAGTCAATTGCCAGCCAGCTCTTGATCTCGGCTGATCTGGCCGGCCTTCTCCGCCCGCAGTTCCGTCTTGACTACGACCATTCCGCCAACCAGATCACGCGCTATGGTGTCTACCTGAACCGCCGCATTTTCAAGACCGGTCAACTTACTCTTTCATATGAACGGAACCCGGTGGTCAAGTCAAATTCCATCATGCTGACCCTGAATTTCTTCAACCAGTTCGCCAACTTCACGTCACGCGTACTGAGTTCCGAAGGTCGTACATCAGTCAATCAGACTCAGCGTGGCTCCATCCGATATGATCGGATAGGGAGTTCCGTCAGGTTCGACCGCCGCAACGGCGTCGGTTACGGTTCCGCTGTCATTCGGCCGTTTCTCGATGCCAACAACGACGGTAAGGTTGATAACGGCGAGTCCTATATGACCGGATTGAAAGCCCGCATCAGTGGTATCGGCGGCCGCGCCAGAGGGCGCGACCAGCTGTATTACTACGACGGCCTCCGTCCGTATGATGACTACCTCGTTCAGATCGATCCAACCAGTCTTGACGATCCGACCCTTAAACCGTCGTACGAAAATCTCAAAGTGAAGGTGAATCCCAATGTTGTGACGTCGATCGATGTCCCGGTGGTTGTAGCGGCCGACATTAGCGGCCTGGTGGAATTCGAAACGCTGACAGGAAAAGTGGGCGTGGGGGGCATTCGACTTAAAGTGCTCAACATATCAAAAGATGTTGCCACCGAAATCACGACTTTTAACGGCGGGGACTTCTACTATCTCGGCCTGGTGCCGGGACACTATCGGGCATTTCTCGATCCGACTCAATTGGCGCAGTACGGATATACATGCAAGCCGGAGTCAATCGAGTTCGATGTGCAGGCTTCGGACAAGAGCAGTTCAATTGACCAGATCAACTTCACTCTCACGGTGAAGAAATAAGCATACGCAAAATCCCTTTCCTCATTCAGCACAACGGCCATCCGAGCACTGCTCGGATGGCCGTATTTCCAGTAGGCGCAATTATTACGATCGACTTACGGGCAGGTCGGCAACACGTAGCCGCCTCCGGTTAAGAAGCTTACCAATGCTGAGAGGTCCGCAAGGTCTACTGTTCCTGTGCCATTAACGTTGGCTTCGGCTGGGCACGGAAAAACGTAGCCGCCTCCGGTCAGATACAGCACCAGTGCCGATAGATCGGACAGGTCTACCCCCCCGACACCATTTACATTGCCGGTAACTCCGACGCAACAGCAGGCATCGCCAATGCCGTCATGGTTGGAATCCTGCTGACCCGGGTTCGGCTTGCTGGGACAATTGTCACAAATGTTCCCTACACCGTCCGCATCAGCATCTTCCTGCAGAGGATTCGAAAGGAGCGGGCAGTTGTCGCAGGCATCGCCAGCCCCATCGCCATCGAAATCGACCTGCGAGATGTTTACTATTGTCGGACAGTTGTCACAGGCATCGCCGAGACCATCACCGTCTGTGTCTAGTTGACCCGGATTGGGAATTCCGGGGCAATTATCGAGCGAGTCGATGACGCCGTCCCCATCGCTATCACAGGCCGTGGTCTTTTCGTAGAACACATCCTGATCAGTCAGATTTCGGCCATCATTCCAGGTATGTCCCCAACCGCTCAGAAGGTTGACATCGGAGGCGAGATAATCTCCCATATACGCAACTCCGGGAGCCGAAAAGAGCGTGCTGGCTGCAGGAGCAAGACCGGAACGTGAGATCATGCAGTCTTTCCAGATGCCGCCGCAGTTGATGCTCCGAGAGCACCATACTTCGAGCGTCTTGTTTGACGGATCCCTGCGGCGGTCATAGTACGTGATTCGGATCTCGCCTGTGGCTGGATCCTGACTCATGGATGGCCCCCACTGGTCCCGTCCGTTGGCGAGCGGGTCCTGGTTGACACGGACTGGAGGCGTCCAAATGAATCCACCGTTGGCGCTCACACTGAAGAAGATATCCATGTCAGGACCGTTGGCCTGGCTCCAACACAGAAACACCGCGCCCGGACAGGTTGGTGATTTGCTCGCCATGATCTGAACGGTCGATGGAACGCCAATCCCTCCGTTGATCACAGCTGGTATTGGAAGAATCGGCATGATCGGGACTGGCAGTGCCCACGGGCCGCCTGCTCCCGGCGCAGGATTGGTGCTCATCATGATTGTCCCTGCGGCTGCATTGATGAAGGCGATGTACACGCCGCCAGCCGGGAGAAATGGGTTACCGGCCCCTTTGACGACATCGATGGAGGGTCGCATCGTACCAAGATTCGGCGTACCTACTGCCAGCCCTCCAACTATTGCCGCGGGGGCCGAGAATCCGGGATAGAGGAACGGACCACCCAGCAAGTTGCTTGATGATGCAGCAATTCCCCACGTGTCGCCCGGATCGTTGAAGAAATTGCCGTCCCCGTTCGGATCGCCATTGTTGTCTTTGTAGACGGCCCAGGCAAAGTGTGCAGAACCAAATCCCGGTCCAGGATTTCCGACAAAGTCATCAAAGACAACATTTGGGTAGTCCACCCAAGTGACACCTGGGGCGTTGGCCATAAGCGGAACTCCTGCTGCAAAGGCGGCTCCGCCCCCGGCCGACAACCGCATGAGAATTGCATCGGGGCCGGGTGCCCATGGTGCACCCGCACGTGCTGCTGAGGCCATCATGTAACCGCCGGCTGGATGAGATGACATTGCCGTGTTCCATTCAAATGGATAGGGGGGAGTCGGCAGAACGATGGCGGAGGTCCAACTTCCCGGCGCACCATTAGCCATCGAAAACGCCCAGTTGGGATTCGATGGTGTGAAAGCTCCGGGTGTCGGATAGTCAGTCCACGACGTGTATACTTCGCCCGGAGCTACTTCGCTGAAGGAAATGGCCGTGTTGATCTGATCTGTACCCAAGGTGGCGCCTGGATTCATGGGCGAATTGGTGGGCGGATTGACTATAAAAATGGTGTCCACCATGGCCAAGTGGACGTTGCAGTGATACGGGAACGGCCCCAGGCCATCGGCCGGCGTGATGATGATGCTGAAAGTGGCCCCCACCGAAGTGAGCAGTCCTGAGTCCCAGAATTTAGGAGAGGTCACGTCAGACGACGTGGTGTGGATACCGGAGACCAGCTTCCAGGTAATAGTATCCCCGGTGGCGGCAATAGTGTGCGTGGGGCTGAAAGCGAAGTTTGAAATGTTGATGCTGTGGACAGTGGCCCCACTTTGTGGCGCGACAACGAAACAGATGACCGATGCCGCGGCAATGACCCAAAGAAATTGACGTGCCATAGGCGCTCCTTTTCCCAATGGTGTATGGTTTCGATCGGTGGTGACAATTTTGTAAAAGCAAAAACGGCGTATGCGCCAATTCAGAGTGAGTGCGCTAAATTCTCAATGATGAATTGTGAGG
>JBATNE010000013.1:0-4988 GCA_049290195.1 Candidatus Zixiibacteriota bacterium | reverse complement strand
AAGTGACCAAGAGCGGTGAGGAAAAGAACCATTACATGCATGCGGCAGAACTTGGGAAGCCGAAGGAACTTGGAATTGACTATGTCAGAGAACACGAAATGACGGCGTCGGGCGATGCCAACCGGTTTGATCCGGCCAAGCAGGAGAATGCGCCACGGGGATCGGCGAAGAGTCAGCCTGCGGAACCGAAGCCATTAGTGCAGCCGCCGGTTGAAATGAAGCGGTAGAAGAAGAGAAAGAGTATGGATTGAGCGGCGGGACTGAAAGGTTTCGCCGCTTTTGTATATTTGGATCGATCAAAGATCGTTTGAGATCAGGGCATATCGGGAGCGGGCGACGACAATGCCGTCATGGGCGGCCAGCAGGATATAGTCGCCGGGGGGGATAATGTGGGCGATGCTGTCATTGGGGATGAAGATCGGGGATTCGAGATGGCAGCGTTGGACGATACTTCCGACCAGAAGGCTGTCTTCGCGCTCCAGAAACAGGAGCGCGAAATTGCCCGCCAACTGCGGATGGACGTAGATTCCAGTCAACGGATACATATTTGGATCATCAGCGGGTTTGCGGATATTGAACCGCGGAAGTGAATCCAGAAACTCCGGGAACTGAATGGTCGAGGCGAGGGAATCGAGACGCTCTCCCTGAGTCCAGTAGGAAATGCAGCCGACATCGCGGGATTCCAGGACGATCGGGTGGGCATAGCGGTGGGGGTGGCAGGAGGTCAATAGGAAAATGGCGGCGGACGCCAAAATCAACATGAGTTTGGTTATCATCTGTTGCAAATAATGTAAGGGTAAAATGTCAAGAGTGCAGGAATAATGATTTTCGAATCCTTTGGTTTCAGGGAAACGCCGATCTATCCGGAAACGTATCCCCTGTCTCCCAGTGACCTTCCTTGATTTTCGTTGCCTTAAGCCATCGGAGTCCGTCGTAAGAGTACCGAGTATATTCAGTGACGAAGGTACTGTCATTGCTTCCCCACGATTTCGGATGGCAAGAGACGGACAAGAACTCCGAATCGGAAGATTGCAGCCAGTCCGACTTGCCGGCTTTTACGAGTTGAATCGGTTCCTCTTTGTGGGAGCTGATATCCAGTGCTTTCACATCTTCAATGATTGAATCGGAGACCCGTACCAAGGTCGTTACGAGTCCGCGGTATGACCCGACGCCGATCGAGTAGTCTTGCGTTAGCAGAAGCAAGTGTGTGGTGTCAGGACGAGTCTTCCATGATTCTAATCGGGCAAGGGGTGTTTCCAAATCACGACTGAAGATCACTTTCCCGGCACTATCGGTGAGTGTCAGGCGGGCGTTGCCAGGTGCGAGCTTTTGGAATTGAGAATAGAGTTCTGATTCTTCAGGAAGGACGAAGGACCATTCCCCTATCCCCCACATTGCGGTTTGCAGGGAATCGTTGAGGCGGAAATCGAGCCAGAGTTGAAGGGAAGCGCTCTTCAAGCCATTGACACCGCTCACAGGGATTGTTGTAACGGAAATGTAGCTTGGCGTTGAGAAGGCGGCGGTACTGACGAGAAAGGCAACAGATACAGTCAAGAGTGCAGTGCCGGCCCACCCTTTTTGCGAAAACTCTCGCATTCCACTCCAACCAGTTGCGAAGAAAGAGCCGCAGAGCGGAATCGAACCGCTGACCTGCTGATTACGAATCAGCTGCTCTACCAGCTGAGCTACTGCGGCTTAACGACATAGGTCCCTCTCCGCCGAGGCGAATCAGGAGGGGTAAATGTACGGGAAATTGAGAGATTGTCAACTCAAATTGGGACGGGACATGGAGGAGATTGAGACAAAGCAAACTGAGATTCCCACGTCGTCCCTCGCACTGAAGTGCGGGGACTCCTCGGAATGACTGTCAACGTTGTCAGGCGCCCACTAAACGAAGAATCCTACTGGCGACCGACCTACGAAATCGTGTCGAGCCTCATTGGACGAAGAGTCAGGCTGAGCCTCGACCTACAAGAAGTCAATAACAAGCAAGTACTTCAGGGCAGGAGGAGATGGAATTGGACAGTCAGCATGGTGTCGCCGACAAGAGTGGCGGAGACAATTGGAAGAGTGGTGTCGCTTCCGAAAAACTGGAATTGGGCCGAGGCTTTGCCATCATAGCCGGTGACCGCGAAGAGTTCGTTAATATTGCTCTCCCCTACCGGTTTGAGGACCTGGCCGTTACCAGCCTGAACAACGAAGTGAATTGATTTATGAGGAACCGGAGTATTGGCGGAATCGGTCAACAAGACCACCATCGGATTGGACAAGAGATGGGCGACCGAGACATGCTGGTTATCGCCGGATACTATTTCGAGGTGGGCCGGAGTGGTTGGAGCAGGTGCTCCCGCGACCGGGTTGTCCTTGGAACAACCGACGGCAATGAGAGAAATCAGGGACAGAGACAATATTGGTGAGAGTGCGAATCGCGACAATGTACCGTGCGGCAATAGCATGTGCTGCTCACCCCATCTTGCGGAGGAGGCCGACGACTTTACCGGCGATGCGAAATTCTCCCGATCCCTTCTTAAACAGGATCGGTTCGAAATCATCGTTCTCCGGTTGTAACCGTATCTGGGCACCCTCAGGGAAGTACCGCTTAACGGTAGCTTCGCCATTGATAAGTGCGACGACGATGTCCCCTTTTTGGGCGACCGACTGCTTTTTCACCATGACGATGTCACCATCGAGAATTCCGGCGTTCTTCATGGACATCCCACTAACACGAAGGCTGAAGGATTCTCCCTTTGGCAGAAATGACGTATCGACCGCGATTTCACCTTCGATGTTTTCAATAGCATCGATCGGCTTACCGGCCGGGACTGAACCGACAATGGCCAATTTTCCCACCGGGCCGGCCAGGGGACGGACCAGTTCCAGACCGCGGGAGACATATTCTTCCTTCTTGAGATATCCTTTGCGAATGAGGGCGGTCAAATGGGTGCGGACGCCATTGGTGGAAGTGATTTTGAACATCGAGCCGATTTCCCGGATGGTAGGGCAATGGCCGCGCTGGGAGATCTGTTCCTCGATGAATTCAAGGACGGAGCGTTGTTTGTCGGTCAGTTCGGGTTTCATAGGTCAATTGCCCGACCGAAGGAGATTGCCACGTCCAATCCCGCCAGTGGCGGGATTAGTCCTCGCAATGACGGGGAGGGGAAGAATTCAAGGACGGAGCGTTGTTTGTCGGTCAGTTCGGGTTTCATAGGTCAGCTTCTATTTTCGCGCTCTTCCCCACCCTCGACGGGTGGGCTACCAGTATTCATGGTTCGACTACGCTCACCATGACGGTCCCACGGAGTTGTCGGGTTTCTGTGCGCCCTGGGCGCGCCGGAACCCGACCTACTACTTCCCACCCTCGACGGGTGGGCTACTCATTGCGTCATCGGCAGGGTAGTGCACATTTGTGTATGTGTCAATGGTTTTGTGCAGGAAGGGACTCCAAAAGTGATACTGGGGGGACCATGTGACAGGGAGTTGTTGTTCACGCGATCAGTTGATGGTCCAAAGAGGTTTTGAGGCTGTCGGGCAGAGGCGCCCGCCAGCACATTCGATCGAAACATCCGTGAAACGGCCAGTCGTCCATGGTTCGACTACGCTCACCATGACAGAGCAAATGTGGTACGTGGTGTCGGGTTTCTTTTTCGCCGGTGGCGAAGCGGAACCCGACCTACGACTGGATTCCCGCCTTCGCGGGTATGACAAGTGTGAGACACGGTTCAAAGAAAAGGGCCGGGAGGGTAAACTCTCGGCCCGAGTATTCGAGTCAAAACAAATCGAAATGCGATCGACTAGCCTTCGGCTTCTTTCTCAGCTTTGGCTTCGGCGATCACTTTCTGAGCGACATCATTCGGGGCATCTTCGTAGTGCGAGAACGCGACCGTGTAGACGCCCTGACCCTGCGTCATGGAGCGAAGGTCGACAGAGTACTGATAGAGTTCAGCCTGCGGGACCTGGGCTTTGATCTTCTGGTTAGGACCATCGGGATCCATCCCCATCACCTTGCCGCGACGTGAGGAGAGGTCGCCCATGACATCGCCGGTGTATTCGTTGGGGACCGTGATTTCGACGGCGCAGATCGGTTCGAGCAGAACCGGCTTGCAATCCAGGAAGCCCTCTTTGAACGCCATGAGACCGGCGATTTTGAAGGCCATATCGGATGAGTCGACATCGTGGTACGAGCCGAAGAACAGGCTGACTTTGACATCGACCACCGGGGCGCCGGCGAGTCCGCCGTGCACCATGGATTCGACCACGCCTTTTTCAACGGCCGGGACATATTTGCCCGGGATTACGCCGCCTGTGATGGCATCGATAAACTCAAAGCCGCCGCCGCGAACATTCGGTTCTATCCTGAGGTGAACATCGCCATACTGGCCACGACCACCGGACTGTTTCTTATGCTTGTACTGCTTTTCCGTCTTGCCACGGATGGTCTCTTTGTAGGCAATTTTCGGTTTGGTGAGTTCGACTTCGACCCCGAAGCGCTTGGCGAGTTTTTCGGTGAGCACTTCGATATGGGTGGAACCCTGACCATAGAGAACGATCTGATGGAGAGAACCATCGTGGAATACTCTAAACAGCGGATCTTCTTCTTTGAGTTTATTGAGGCCGGTGCCGACTTTTTCATCGTCCCCTTTGGCCTTGGGTCGGATTGCGACATCCATGACCGGGTTCGGGTAAGCGACCGGCGGGACGGTGACGGAAAAGTCCTTTTCGGAGAGCGTATTGCCGCTGTGGGTGTCTTTCAGTTTGACCAGTACGCCGATATCGCCCGCGGCGGTGCCATCGAGGTCAATGCGGTTCTTCCCCTGGAAGGTGTACAGGTGCGCCATACGTTCGGTACTGCTGGTCTTCTGGTTGACCAGGTCGATACCGGGCTTGATGGTGCCGGAGCAGACACGGAAGAAGGACATATCGCCGAGATGACCTTCGGAAGTGGTCTTGAATACGAAGACGACCGCCTTGCCGGCAGGATTAGCGGCAAG
>JBATNE010000012.1:0-28851 GCA_049290195.1 Candidatus Zixiibacteriota bacterium | reverse complement strand
GTTTTTTGTAGCTTCACTTCTGATTCTCGCCGGCACTGTCGCCGGCGCCAACGAAGCCTGGCACTACCGTCAGAGCGGCTTTTTCGGTCCCAGGCTCTATGTGATATCATCGGCGGTGCTGTCCGCGGTGGTATTCTGTGCGTTTGTGTTTTTCATCGGCCGCTACTCGCTTGCGGCCGGAGGTTCGATTCAGGCTGTCTATGCTTTTGACAGTTCCTTCCCTGATTACCTCATGAATTTGATTCCCCAGTCCACCCTGACCGGGGTGTTCTCGGGGCAGTATCTCGGATGGTTCATTCTCGCGCTCCTGTTGGGAGCGGTGTTGCATCAGATGACCTCTCGTGGTCGGACGATTGCCAGTTTCTTCAGCGAGCTGTGCGGCGGATTGCGCCGGGTAAACAACTTGCTGTTCTATGCGGCTCCGGTCGGCGCTCTGTTCCTGTTTGCCGGCTGCAGCGCTCTCACTACGGCATCGATCACCGAATTGCTTAACCCGTATGCACTGCTGTTGGGAATGATCGTGTACAACACGGTTGTGTTGCCCTGGCTGGTGCAGAGCTGGAGTCGTCGTCGCCTCGAAGAAGCCTGGGACAAGGACCGTGTCGGTTCCGACCAGCAGTCGGGCGGCTATCGCGGTCGTCAACAGCGTCATGACGGCGGCAGAGATCGCTTTGAACGAGGCGGGGACCGCAATCGCGGCAATCGCCCTCAGTTCAACCGTGGGGAACGTGGCCCGCGTCCTGACCGCCCAGACCGTCCCGATCGCCCGGACCGTCCGGAAAGACAGGGTCGCCCGGATCGACCTGATCGTCCGGAACGCAGTGATCGTCCGGTTCGGCAGAGTAATTCTCCCTTTGCAGTAAATCCGTCTGCGGATACGTCGTTTGATCCTACCAGCATACCGGCACCGGTTGTGCGGGAATCAAATACCGAAGCGACTTCGACTTCCGACGAATCTACGACGCAGCGTCGTGAATACGGCGGACCGCGTCGTGACAACGATCGCCGAGGTGGCGATCGCGGCCCGGATCGCGGTAACCGTGATCGGGATCGTCGTGGTGGCGGAGGACGTCGCGATGATCGCGGCCGCGGAGATCGCCGCGGTGGCTCCGGCGGTGGACGTCGTCCGTATCAGGGTGGTTCGGAATCGGGTGAGAGTCTCCCAACTGAACAGCCAACATTTGCTCCCGAATTAGCAGCTGAAATGCCTGACAATACGCCGACCGGAGATCTGACTTTTGGTCGTCCGGAAATGGATTTGACACCTATCCGTGACGAGAACCATGATACGCACGTTGAGTCCAGACCGGCCCGGAACAACGAGGAATCATCGAGTCAGTCGAGCCCGAGTCAGAGCAACGACAGTCAGGAACCAGCGTACGGGCGGTCACGGTACCGTCGGCCGTTCCAGGGTTCGGAAGAATCCGGCAGCGAGCCGACTGAAACGCCGACACCGTCAGAACCGCCGTCGACCGAGCCGATTGAGTTTGGCCGATCACGTCGTAAGCGCTTTGGGCAGTAATAGTTAGGATCGTATTTGCGAGGGCCTTGCGCGCCTTGCCGATTTCGTCCGATTTTGGAAACTTTCCATCACCGTATCCGCTATATACGGTGATGGATCGCCACGACGGCGGCCGGAATTGAACAAAAGGAGCGTAGAGGTTACAAGAAGATGAATACGGTTAAGACATACCTGCTGATGGTGGGCCTCATGGTGCTATTCATGGGGTTGGGGTACTTGTTTGGCGGGAGCGGGGGAATGATGATCGCCTTTGTTATTGCGACCATTCTCAATTTTGTCACCTACTGGTATTCCGATAAGATCGTCTTGCGCATGTACAATGCGCGGGAAGTCGTGGAGGCGGACAATTCGCGGCTGCTTCGCGCGGTGAAGCGCGTGACCATGCAGGCGATGATGCCGATGCCTCGTGTCTATCTAATTCCCCAGCGAGCCCCGAATGCCTTTGCGACCGGGCGTGACCAGGAACATGCGGCGGTGGCGGCCACCGAGGGTATTCTTGAGATACTCACTGACGATGAACTCGAGGGAGTCATCGGGCATGAAATGGCGCATATCAAGAACAAGGATATGTTGATAGGCACGGTTGCGGCGACCTTTGCCGGAGCCATCGGCATGATTGCATCGTTCGCCCGATTCTCCGCCTTCTTTGGCGGCGGAGGGCGGGATGAAAACGATCGCAGCAGCGGCGTTAGTCTGTTGATCATGGCGATCGTTGCGCCGATAGTGGCGATGCTCATTCAGATGGCGATCTCCCGGCAACGTGAATTCGGGGCCGATGCCGAAGGTGGCAGGATAACCGGGAAATTCCTCGGACTGGCATCCGCACTGGAGAAATTGCATCGGTCTCCGGTCAAGATGAATATGGATGACAAGCCGGCGACAGCCAATTTGATGATTATGAACCCGCTTTCGGGGCGCGGATTCACCAACATGTTTTCCACGCACCCGCCGGTCGAAGAACGAATTGCCCGGCTGAAAGAACTGAATCAGCAGTCGGTCTACACAGGGATTGCCGGATAATCGTGTCATCAGACCCATCTCAATGCGTCCACATGGACAGATCGGTTCCCCGTCATGGATAATCGCGTATATCTGGAGATAGCCGCGATTGTCTTCTTGATCCTGGGGAACGGTTTTTTTGCGTTGGCGGAATTTTCCATTATCGCCAGCCGTAAGACGCGTCTCCGCCAGAAGAAAGCGGACAACAAATGGGGTGCGGCCGCTGCGCTTAAGTTGCACGATAACCCGGAATCATTTCTGGCATCGATTCAAGTCGGCATTACACTGGTGGCGGCCCTGGTTGGGGTGTTCAGCGGTGCGACGCTGGTGGATCGGTTCCGCGATTTTCTCGCAATTTCCAGCGTTGAGTTTTTCAGCCGGTTTGCGTCGCCCATCGCGGTGGGGACGGTGGTGGTCGGGATAACGGTTTTGTCCAGTCTTATGGGGGAACTTGTTCCCAAGTATATCGCCCTGTCCAATCCGGAGAAATTTGCGCGACTGACCGCCAAGCCGATCACTCTCTTTGTCAAAGCATCATATGTTTTCTCTCAGTTTCTCAGCAGCCTGGCCAAGATGGTGCTCAAAGTGCTCGGGATCAAAGCGACCATGCTTCAGGGAGTGGCGACGGAAGAGGAGATACAACATCTCATTGTCGAAGGACGCGAGAAGGGGATGTTCGACGTTACTGAAGAGGAATTCGTCAAGTCGGTGTTTGAATTCACCGATACCACCGTGCGCCGGGCGATGAAGCCGCGGCCGGATGTGATCGCGCTTGATATCACTGACACGCCGGACGTGCACGCCAAGACAATTGTCGAAGGGGGATACAGCCGGTATCCGGTTTTTGAGGGGACGATCGACAGCGTTATCGGCGTGGTTTATGTCAAGGATCTGATCAAAGAACGAGTCGACATGGACAAACTCGATATCAGAAAGATCATGCGACCGCCGTTGTTTGTACCGGATACAATGCAGTTGACCCGGCTTCTGCGGGATTTCCAGACCGGGAAGAACCATCTGGCGGTGGTGCTGGATGAATATGGCGGAACGGCAGGAATCATCACGCTCGAAGACATCCTCGAAGAACTGGTTGGGGAAATCCAGGATGAATACGACAGCGAAGCGCCGCCCTTGGTGAAACAATCTGCGACCGTCGCGTTTGCCGATGGTTCGGTCTGGCCGGGGGATGTCAATGATCTGTTGGGGGCGCACTTGCCATTGGATGTTTCAGAAACACTGGCGGGGATTTTTATCGAAAAGGTCGGGCGGATGCCGGAGAAGTACGAGAATGCCCAGGTGGCCGACATACGCATGACCATTTTGTCCAAGGACAAGAACCGGATTCTTCGCGTGAAGCTGGAAAAGAACCTCTTTCCCGAGCAGTCCGAAGAATAGATCGTCTCCCGAATCACTCCAAAATCAATGTCCTCCCGCCGTATCGGTGGTTATATTAGGGTATGGCGCACCATCACCACCATGCCCCGCCTCAGAACCGTCTGCTGGCTACGATTCTCTTGAATCTGGTTATCACGGCGGCTGAATTCGTCGGGGGATTTCTCTCCGGCTATCTGGCTCTGATCGCCGACGCGGTGCACAATCTCTCCGATGTCGCTGCTCTGATACTGGCATGGTTTGGGGCGAAAGGGGCGGCGCTACCGGCCACTAAGCGGTCTACGTACGGCGGCAAGCGGCTCGAAGTTATGACGGCGTTCATATCAGCAGTCACGCTGGTGGTGATCGCGGTGTTCATTTTTATCGAAGCGTATCATCGCCTCATAACCCCCCAGCCGTTGAAGAATGTAACCGTCTTTCTGGTGGTCGCGATAATCGGATTGATTGGCAACGGGCTGTCGGTCTGGGCGCTTTTCTCGGAGCGGTCCAGTTCCCTCAATATGAAGACCGCATTCCTGCATATGGCGTTCGACACTGCATCATCGGTGACCGTCATTGTCGGCGGCTTGATCATACTTAAGACCGGTTGGGTAATGCTCGACGCAATCCTATCGATTCTGATCGGCATCGCGATTCTGTGGTCATCGTATGCGGTGATCAAGGAAGCGGTGATGATATTCATGGAGGCAGTGCCGCTCGGAATAGATTTCGACCAGGTGCACGCAGCGATAGCATCGGTGCCGCAGGTACAGGATGTTCATGATCTGCATATCTGGTCGCTGTCCTCGCGCGAGATCGCGCTTTCCTGCCACGTCTGTGTGTCGGCAACGGCATATCAAGATGGTCCCAAATTGATTGCTTCGATCAACCAGCTGCTTCGAGAACGGTTTGACATCGGGCATGGGACCATCCAGCTTGAGACCGAGGAATGCGATCGTAATGGCGTTCTCTGCCAGCCGCAGGAGCCGCACAATCACTCCCACCATAACCACGAACACTGATTGGAACACGTGAACGACTCTCTCATTGAATTAGAGATCAAGGACCTTGCTTTCGACGGCAAAGCGGTCGCCTACGACAACGGCAAAGTTGTCTTTCTGGTCGGAGGATTGCCGGGGGAAACGGTGCGGGCGGAAATCATCATGAAGCGTCCGCGCTACGATCAGGGGATCGTGCGCGAAATTATCGTCAAGGCGCCGGAGCGGGTGGAAGCACGGTGCAGCCACTTTGCCGAGTGCGGAGGATGCACCTGGCAGGACCTCGAGTATCAGCGCCAGCTGTTTTTCAAGCGGAAGCAGGTAGTGGATTGCCTTGAACGGATCGGCGGGATGGAAGCGGTGGTCGTGGAGCCGGTTATCCCCTGCGCGGACCAGTTCTTCTATCGCAACAAGATGGAATATTCATTTCACTTTAATCCGCACGGGGATTTCGCGCTCGGTCTGCATCACCGGGGGATGTTCGACAAGATTTTCGATCTGGACCGCTGTCACTTGCAGTCGGAAGTATCAAACCGGATAGTCGCCTGGCTGAGAGGGTATGTCAAATCGAGACAGATCCCGGTGTACGATGTGATGTTTCATCGCGGATACATGCGGTTCGTGATTATCCGCGAGGGGAAACTGACCGGACAGACGATGGTCAATATCGTGACCAACTACGGTGCATTCCCGGACGCGGAGGATATGGTGAAGTCACTGCTGTCAAAGGTGCCGGAAGTGACCACGGTCGTTCACAACCAGAACGGGCAGAAGTCGAATATCGCGATTGGGGAAGTGGCCGAGGCGGTACTCTATGGGCCGGGGTATATTGAAGAGGAAGTGATGAAGACTCGGTTCCGGATCAGGGCCAACTCGTTCTTTCAGACCAATTCGCGGCAGGTGGAGAAGTTGTATTCGGTCGCATTTGATAAGTTGAATTGTGCCGGGACTGAAAAGGTCCTGGACCTGTACTGCGGTGGCGGGGCGATTGGGCTGCTACTGGCGAGCCGAGTTGCCCATGTAACAGGTGTGGAGTTGGTGCCATCGGCGATCGAAGCGGCCAATGAAAACGCGGCGATCAACGGCATCACCAACTGCGAATTCTATGAAGCCAATGTGCTGGACTATCTGCGTTCGGCCTCGTTCGATCAGGCGCGGTTCGATCTGATTATAGTTGATCCGCCCCGAGCCGGTATGAACCCCAAGGTTCTCAAGCGGCTCATAGAATATCGGCCGAAGCAGTTGTTGTACATCTCGTGTAATCCGGCGACCTTTGCCCGGGACACCAGGGAGTTGTTGGCGGCCGGTTATAACTTGCCAGTCGTCTCGCCGGTGGATATGTTTCCGCATACGATGCATATCGAAGTTGTTGGTCTGTTTTCTTGCTGACCCCACAAAGAGCATTCAACCGTTCGGAGGATACATGCTGCGTCAATTCACGTTAGCGGCCGCGCTCTTGATACTGCTGGCCCTGAGCGCACAGGGAGCGTCGTCGAAGAAGAAGGCCGTGACGGTCGATGAAATCGGCGGGGAGATCATGGGAGCGCTTGAGGCGTTTGATCCCGTCAACTCGACATCGCTGGGGATTCACGAATACGACGGCAAATTCGCCGATTACTCCGGGCAGTCAGTAAAGCTGATGGTCAACAGGCTCAAGCAGTTTGAGTCGCGGTTGAGCAAGCTGGATAAGACCACCCCTCCCGGGCGGGATCTGATCAATCTCAAACTCTTGCACTCAGATGTTCGAACCATGTTGGTCAATCTGGACAATATCCAATGGCATAAGAAATCTCCGCAGCTGTATGTCGATCAGGTCATGGAAGGCATGTATCTGTTGATGCTGTCCCAGCATGCGACAACTGAGAAGAAACTGCCATCGATTCTGTCCCGCATGCGGAGCGTTCCTGCGCTTTTGGCAACGGCGCTGGCAAATATCAAACGACCACCGGCGGTCTGGATACAGCTGTCAAAGAACACGATAGACGATGCTTCGAAATTCTATGGCCAGGTGGCGTCTGATCTGGCCAACCAGTTTCCGAAACGATCGGCCGAGATTGCAAAGGCAGCCAACGCCGCCCGCACGGCGATGAACGATTTCCGGGTAGCCCTCGAGAAGATGACACCGGGGGATGACAAGGGGTTCGCGATCGGCGAAGGGAATTTCACCTATTTGCTGCAGAATCAATATTTCATGAATATAACCGCCGATTCACTCTTGCATCTGGGGGAAGCGCTCCTGGATTCGGCCCAGATAGCGTATCGGAGCTACAAGAAACTGGTCGAAGAGAAGCATCAGAACGGCGAAGATTCAGTGTTCGCTCCGGCGAGTTTCAGCCGTCAGGATATTCTGGACTATTACAACTGGGAAGCGAAGCAGGTCCGCACCTACCTGAAGCTCAACGAGATAATCACCGTACCGGACTATGTGACGGAATTGAGTGTAGTCGAAACACCCTCGGTGCTCAGGTCGGTAATCAGCGGCATTGCCTATCAGCCGGCCGGGCCGTTCGATCAGATTCAAAAGGGATTGTTCTATGTCCGGCCTTTGCCGGACAGCATGGACCGAGCAGCACTCGATGCCAGGTATCGTTTTGTCCAGCGCAGGGGGTTCAAGGGCTCGGTCGTGCATGAAGGATATCCGGGACATCATTTGCAGATGCAGATTGCGGCGCACAATCTCGATCCGATCCGGAAATTCCAGATGAATATGATGATGATCGAGGGATGGGCGCTGTATAGCGAAGAAGTGATGTACCGGACCGGACTTTATGGCGCGGAGAATCCGGCTCAGTGGCTCGGTGTGCTGGGTGGAATCCGGTTCAGGGCGGCGCGGATTGTTGCCGATGTCAAGCTGCACACTGGTCAGTTCACCTATGACGAGTGCGTTGGCTGGATGATCAAGACGCTCGATGCAGAGACGGAGTCGGACGAGCAGTACCTTCGAAAAGAGGTACAGCGATATACCTACCGCCCGACTGTTCAGATGTCGTATTTGATGGGAAAGCGGGAGATTGAAAAGCTTCGCGATGCTGCTCAGAAAAAAGAAGGAAACGACTTCTTGGAAAGCCGATTCTACGACAACCTGTTGGCCGAGGGGTCAATACCGCCGGCGTTAATGTGGGAGGTCATGAACCTCAACCAGCCGAAATAACGGCGACCGGCGTTGCTGAAGTTTTTGTAATATTCTGTGGTGTAATGACTTAGAAAAGTATTTTGATGGGGTGGTCGCTGTCCGGCCACCCCGTTTTCGTTTCCTGGGGACTCAACCGCTTTTGGGGCAAGCGGATACCAAAGATCGAGTTTAAATTCACTGTTGCGGCCTGATTACCCGCCATATATTAAGTCGTTATGACAGAGAAGATCATCTGGGCTCCATGGCGGTCGGCGTTTGTGCTGAACAAGAAAGAGAAGGGGTGTGTATTCTGCCGGCGACTTCGAATGAAGGACTCGGTAGAAAACCTGATTGTTCACCGGGGGGAGCGGAATTTTGTCATTCTCAACAAATTCCCCTACAATACCGGACACACGCTGATAGTCCCGAATCGGCACGTGGGCAACATTGAGCGGCTGACGCCAGATGAGGCGGTCGAGTTTTTCGAACTGACCCGAATCTCTGTGCGGCTGATCAAGAAAGTGCTTAAGCCACAGTCGATGAACCTTGGGATGAACCTCGGCAAGGGATCAGGGGCCGGAGTTCCGGGGCATTTGCATATGCACATTGTGCCCCGCTGGACCGGTGACACCAACTTTATGCCGGTGATCGGGAAGACAAACGTGGTTTCTGTCCCGCTTGAACCCGTGTACGAAAAGCTTCGGAAAGCGTTTGCGGCCATATGAGTCGTCGGCGCAAAGCCCCCACCAAGACGGAGTTGTTGCAGCTCCAGAAGCTGTACAAGACCGACGAGAAGATCGGTGAGCGACTCGGCGGCGTCCCGGCCTATCTCGTAGCTTACTGGCGCCGCAAAAAGAATATCCCCAAGCACTCACTCCCCAAATTCTCAGAGCTCGAAGTTCGCAACCTGTGGGAACGGTACGGTGACGATGAAAAAGCAGGGCTGGAGTTAGGGCTTTCCAAAGCTGCCTTCTACAACTGGCGCCGCCGCTACGGCATAAAAGAAAAGCCGGCCTTTCTCAAGCTGGAGCAACTCGAATTCAATTTCCCCGGAGCGAAAACCACCGGCGCCGCCAATAATCTGTATGGCAAGCAAACGATGGCGCAGAAGATCATCACCAGGGTTCTCCGAAAAGAAAAGGACCATGTCGAGGTCGGGGAAGAAGTGTTGATCGAGCCGGATCTGGTGGTCACTCACGACGACAGCGGTCGGATCGCAGAGCTGTTCAAGAAAGCGTCGGTGGAATATGTGTGGAATCCGAACAAGATCGCGGTGACGTTCGACGAAGATAATGCTCATCGGCACGGTTCGGAGACAGGGGCTGCCCTTCGCGAATTTCTCAAGCGGCAGAGGATAAAGAACATCTATGATCTGCGCGAGGGACTGGGACACCAGGCGATCATGGAAAAAGGGCTGATTCTTCCCGGTCAAATGGCGGTAGCGACCGATGATTCGATTGCGGCGTACGGATCTGTCGGGGCATTATCATCTGAGATTACTCCCGAGGAAGCGGTCCATGTGTGGTCATCGGGAAAATTGAAACTGACCGTTCCGGGGACAATCAAACTGAGTATTACCGGACGGCGCGGACGGGCGGTCTCCGCACGGGATATATTGCTGGCGGTTGTTCGCAAGCTCTCTCGGATTGGCGCGAATGGCAAAGTGATCGAATACGGCGGGTCAATTATGCCGCAGCTTACTATGAGTGAGCGGTTCACACTGGCGGGGCTATCGTCGGATCTGGGCGCCTGCGGAGCCATCTGTCCCTACGATGCTTCAACTCGTCGTTATCTGACCGGCCGAAATGTGCAATCGTACCGGCCGGTTATTCCTGATAAGAATGCCGAGTATTCCGAAATGTACCAGATTAGTATCGATCAGCTGACACCGCAGATAGATTGTCCCGGTGACGAAGTGACGATCAAGACGGCGCAGGAAATGGAAGGGACTCCGGTTCAGCTGATTCTGCTCGGTTCATTGAGCAATGGGCGATTTGATGATCTTCGAGTAGCCGCAGACATTCTCAAGGGGAAACAGGTGCACTCAGATTGCCGGTTGCTGATTGTCCCGGCATCGCGCTCGGTCTATCTGGAAGCGCTCAAGAAGGGGCTGATTCGGGTATTTTTGGAAGCGGGTGCCGTATTACTTGGGACCGGCAATTTTGGACCATCGGTCATTTCAGGTCTCTCCTCCGGCGACAAATGTCTCGCCACAGCCGGGACAAGCCTGCGCCGAGGATGTCCCGGATATGAATCGCAGATCTATCTCTGTTCCCCTGCCACGGCGGCGGCATCGGCGCTGCATGCTTCGATTACTGATCCGGCGAGATTCCTCCGCTAGATTTTCCTAACGCATTTTCCCTGAGAGATTCGCCAAAAAAATCGCCGGCCAATCTGACCGGCGAATGAGCAATTCAGCGAAATTTGTAGAGTCTATTTCAGTACGTCAGCGACTTTTCCAACGAGATCAACTCCGGGATGTAGAGTCTTTTCGCCGGCGACCCAGCTGGCGGGGCAGACTTCGCCGCCATGTTCACGTGCGAACTGGAAGGCCTTGATCTGGCGAACCATTTCGCTTGTGTTGCGTCCCACCGGAGGGGTGAGGATTTCGGCCGCCTGCATGATACCATCGGGATCGATGATAAACCGTCCGCGGATATTCTGATTGATTTCCTCGTCGAAAACATGGTAAAGGCTGCCGATCTTGCCGGCCGGATCAGCCAGCATCGGATACGGAATGCCACCTTTGATCATGCGGCTGAGTTCGTTGTCGTCCCAGCTCTTGTGAACGAAGTGGGAGTCGATCGAACAGGCGAGCACTTCGACTTTGAGCTTTTTGAGTTCTTCGTAATGCGTCGCGATCTCCTTGAGTTCAGTCGGGCAGACAAAAGTGAAATCACCCGGATAGAAAACAAGCATGACCCATCGGCCGCGATAGTCGGCCAGGCTGATATCAGTGAACTGGCCCTTAGCGTATGCTTTGGCGGTGAAATCGGGTGCCTTGCGCCCCACTTGAATAGGCATAGTGTAATCTCCTCTTAGGCCATATAGGCAGTTAATCAATAATATGTCTTAATCAATACACTCCATCGCGAATTAACGCAAGTTTGACGTGGCAGTTCCGCTAAAATGGAAGTTTAAATCTATACTTGAAAGTATAGTCTTATGGCCGCATTCCAGCGTGTTACTGGATGAGCTTGGGGTTGCCGAAGCAACGTGAGCTACTCTTTGAGAGCGTCAATGAAAACCTGTTGCCGGGCCGGGTCGTTATTGAAATTGAAGTAGTACTCTTTCAGAAAAGGGTATGATGAAATGGCTCTCGGTTCATGATCGTTAACGTACTCATTGATGAGTTTGTCGATGACGTCGCGGACATCGCGGAATCTCACGGTTGGAAACTGTTTGAGGTGATCCATCAGGTCATTGTCAAACGCAAAGATGTAGGCGGGGAAGTCGTCGAAATAAATGCAGGTGAGGGAATCGACCGGAGTGACCGGCTTGACACCGCCTCGAATCATGAAATTGACCTCTCGACTCATCAGGTACTCGTATGTTGCCGGTTTTTCATGACCGGGCCGGCCGCGCTGGGCCAGAGGCTGATGGGCGGTGAACTCATCGGTCAGGCCGGCGTTGGCTTCGATCACCACCGGTGCTTCGGAGTAGTAAGCATACATCGCATACATACCCATGACGGCGATGCGGGCGTCGGTACCGGCGAAGTATAGTTTCATCTTGCCGCCAATATCCTGAGCGCGGTGAATGAACGAAGCAGGGTAATAGTCGTGTTCGTCGGCGATGTAGTGCCGCAGGCCCTTGGCGTAGGGATTCCATCGGAAGAAGACGAGCAGCAGTATGATCGCCGCTGCCGGAATCAGCAGCGCCGCCCTGGAAAGAAGGGCGCGAAGCGACGTTTCCAGCATAAAGAGCAGGATCGGCGTGATTGGAATGAAAAAGCGTGCGAACATGAAATCTCCGCCTGAGCGGAGAACATAGAATGTATACGGCCCGCAGAACAGCACTCCCAACAACAATGCCCGGTCGGAGACGGTCAGGTTGCGCAACGAAAGTAACTGCGTCCGCTTGACGACCAGTGCCGCGATCAAGCCGATTGGAACCAGAAGTAACACATAGTACGATCGGAAGTAGAGTGAGATGTACTCGAAACCCTGGCTGTAGTATGGAAGGTCGGCTGATTTGGCGTAATAGGTGTTGGGGAAGGGCCAGCCGTAGTAGTTGTATCGAATGATCCAATACGGAAGATAGAGCAGGACCATGGGGGCCAGATACCAGAGGAGCGATTTCCACGGGCGCCGAATGGTTATCACGAGGAAGAGCGCACCCATCACATAGAATGCCATCGAGTCGGGGCGAGTGGCTGCGGCCATGATTAGGGTAAGCCCGGCCCACAGCGGGGAGCGGTCAGTGCGAAGTTGCAGGAGGAGGAAGAAGCCGAGGGTGATCAGGAACATATCGAACGATGTTTCCAGTCCGCTGGTGGCGAATACCTGACAGTCGTGATGCACGAGCAGCGCCATGCCGCCCAGGGGAAGAAAGAGGTTTCCCGTGTCCCGGCCGGCAGAGAACAGTCGATACGAGAACCATCCCAACAGGACTACCGTCCCGATATACGACAAGGCTCCCAGGATATTGGAGAAGAGAATCGGTTCAAGATTCAGCTTGAAGCCGAGCGCGATAAGTATGGTCCAGAGGAAATTGGTATATCCTTCGACATGTTCGCCGGCGTTGTACACCAGTCCGAGCCCATTAACCAGGTTTTTGGCATAGCGATACGAAATGAAGGCGTCATCGCAGACCCAATAGAGCTGAACAACCAGATAGATGCCATACGCGAGTAGTGCGACAGCGGCGATCCAGACGCCCAGTTGCATGAGATTGAGTTGTCTCTTTACGGCAGGCATGATCAATCCAGCTTTCTGAGTGTGATTCCTGTCTGGTCGAGGCGTGCGTAGGTGAAGTGGTGAATGAAATCGCCGGTGTTGATATAGATCTTGCCGTTGTGCGTTTCATTCACCGGGATGTGCAGGTGTCCGATCAGGACGATGTCATAACCGCATTCAAGCTTGGCTTTTGCGTAGGCGGAATAATCCGGAGCGAATTCGTGGTCGCGGCGGGATGTATATCCGCGCGATGATCCGGAAACCCACTTGGCCAACGGATAGGCCCAATCGGGCGGGAGCTTGCGGTAGAGCCAAATATTGAACTTGTTGCGAAGAATCTTCTTGAGGAACCGGTAGCCGCCATCGGCCTTGGCCAGACCATCGCCATGAGTCAGGAGCAGTTTCTTACCGGCATAGGTCAATTCGCAAGTGTCCCGATGAACGGTGATGCCGAGTTGCTTCTCGAAAAAGTCATCCATCCAGAAATCATGGTTGCCGCTGACGTAGTCGATTTGGAGGCCACGATCGCGCAGAGATTTGAGCAGATGGAGTACCTGAAACGGCCCTTTGGGGATGACGTACTTGTATTCAAACCAGAAGTCGAAGAGATCGCCAAGGATGACAAGGCGGTCACCATCGGCACGGACCAGGTCGAGCAGTTTCTCAATCTGCGCGATCTTGCGGGTCTCTTCTTCGGGAGTTCCGCACCCCAGGTGGGCGTCGGAAAATATATACAGGGCCATGGAGGGGAATATAGGATAGTGGGGTGGTGACGGCAAGAAGAACGGACTGCGTACCAAAACTAGAAAGCATCTATGGCTGAGACTTTGGCTCAAGTACAAAGTCCTTCGCCAGGATGTCAATGACACCGCCAAAGGGGATCATTCTGATGTGAAAATGCAAGTAGCCAGTAAAGGAGTCATAAGGATTAGTTCGGTCGAGGGAGTCGATTAGTTCAGATGACGCCTTGCAGAGCGCAGAGCTGATATCATCAGAGCAAGTTCTCTTACTATCCAAATCAAGTTCAGTCCGAATGTAGGTGCATTCCAGCAATGTCAACCTCGACGATTGCAGGATCCAATTCTCATCCCAGAGTTCCAAATCGAGTATGACAACTTCACTTCCCCCCGCACGAGCAACGGTGACCGAGCGCAACTTGGAATCATGCCAGCGAAGGCTATTGAACTTCTGAATTACCGAATCAACAGAGTCAGACATATCGACTCATTGGCAAGAAGTGGCGAGCTTTTCGCCCGCCACCCTGAATTATCCCACTTTTT
This sequence comes from Candidatus Zixiibacteriota bacterium, assembly GCA_049290195.1. Classification (GTDB taxonomy): domain Bacteria; phylum Zixibacteria; class MSB-5A5; order GN15; family FEB-12; genus FEB-12. Next base: position 14,671 of record JBATNE010000012.1, on the reverse strand, counting down.
CCATGAAATGCGGCATGGCGGTGTAGAACGTCTCAGCCAGTTTAGCGATCTCTACATCGACCAGATCATTGATCTTGAGCCGATCGCCGCCGACCGTGCCGATCTTGACCGCCGGGACATTCTTGGTCTTAAACCAATCTTCAATCGCTTTTCCCATATTGGCGGCGCAGGTGATCAGTACGCGAGACTGAGTTTCGCCAAAGAGGAGAGCGTCGGCACGAAGTGTGTCGTTCAGTTTGACCGACGCACCATGCTGATTTTCGCGATTTGAGATACAGCATTCCGCCAGTGAGATAGCGAGACCACCATCGCTGACATCGTGCGCCGACTTCACCAATCCGGCCTGGATCGCGCCGAGCAGTGCCTGCTGCATTTTCTTTTCGAACACAAGGTCCATCTGGGGGACGGCGCCGCGGGTCTGGCCATGAATTGTGTGCAGATATTCTGAGCCGCCCAATTCTTCTTTGTTTTCGCCGATCAAGAAAATCAGGTCACCATCGTTCTTGAACCACTGGGTGGTGATATGGTCGATATGTTCGACCAAACCGACCATGCCAATTGTCGGAGTCGGGAAGACGGCCCGCTCCGGATCTTCGTTATAGAACGAGACATTGCCACCGGTGACCGGGGTCTCAAAGGCGATGCAGGCTTCACCCATTCCCTTGATAGCTTCGGTGAAGCAGTAATACACTTCCGGCTTATACGGATTTCCAAAATTCAGGCAGTTGGTGATCGCCAGCGGCTGTCCGCCGGAGCAGACGATATTACGGGCAGATTCCGCGACAGCGATCTGGGCGCCGAGGCGCGGATTCAGATAGCAATAGCGGGCGTTGCAGTCGGTGGACATAGCGAGCGCCTTGGTCGTTTTGCGAATGCGGAGGATGGCGGCATCGGAACCTGGGCCAACAGCGGTGTTGGTGCGGACCGATGAATCATACTGCTCAAACACCCAGCCTTTGTGGCAGAGATTAGGAGAGCCGAGCAGGGCGACCAGCGTTTCATTCCAATTGCGGTTGAGCGGGAGTTTGGACAGATCGAGTTTCGCCAGATCATCGATATACGCCGGGCGCTTGGTCTCGCGGTGGTAGATCGGGGCATCGCCGCCGAGCACGAGGCAGTTGGCCGGGATCTGCGAGACGACTTCGCCATTGAGGCGGACAGTCATCATGAGATCGGCAGTGACTTCGCCTACGATAGTCGAGTCGAGTCCCCACTTATCAAAGATCGCTTTGACTTCGGCCTCGCGTCCCTTCTTCACACAGACCAGCATCCGCTCTTGTGATTCGGAAAGGAGGATTTCATACGGGGTCATGTGAAGTTCCCGGACCGGGACTTTGTCGATATCAATAATGATCCCGGCTTTGCCACGGGCAGCCATTTCCGAAGACGAGCAGGTAAGGCCGGCTGCTCCCATATCCTGGATACCGACAATCAAATCAGCTTCGATAATCTCAAGCGTGGCCTCCAAGAGCAGTTTCTCGGTGAACGGATCGCCGATCTGCACCGATGGCCGTTTCTCCTGCGACTTGTCGCTGATTTCTTCGGAGGCGAACGTCGCGCCGTGGATACCATCGCGGCCAGTCTTGGAACCAACGATCATGATCGGGTTGCCGACTCCGGCGGCTTTGGCCCAGGCGATTCGGTCGGTCTTTACGATTCCGACCGCCATGGCGTTCACCAGCGGGTTGCCGGTATAGGCTTCGTCGAAAAACACTTCGCCGGCCACAGTAGGCACGCCGAAGGAGTTGCCGTAGTCACCGATTCCGCGCACCACACCGTCGACCAGATACCGAACTCGTGGATTGTCCGGATTGCCGAAACGGAGGGAGTTGAGGGCGGCTATCGGGCGGGCACCCATGGTGAAGATGTCGCGGAGAATTCCACCGACACCGGTGGCGGCACCCTGATACGGTTCGATTGCCGAGGGGTGGTTGTGTGATTCAATCTTGAAGACCACCGCGAGGCCATCGCCGATGTCCAGCGCGCCGGCGTTTTCTTCGCCCGCCTTTGTCAGGAGAGCGGCGCCATCGCGCGGGAGGGTCTTCAGGAGCGCGATAGAGTTCTTATAGGAGCAGTGTTCCGACCACATGACCGAGAACACGCCGAGTTCGGTGTAATTGGGTTCCCGTCCGAGGATCGTCTTGATCAGTTCGTATTCGTCGGGAGTGATGCCGTGTTTGGCCACTATTTCCGTGGTGACTGCCGGCTGGGTAAAGCGATCTGACATTAAATTCCTTCTTTCGTGAAGGCGGGAATATAGGGGGGGAGGGGCTGTCGGTCAAGGAAGTCCGAAAGCCGCACGGATTCGAGAGTAAGGGGTAGAATTGGCTTGACCGGCATCAGGTTACCGGATTGATTAGAATCAAGGAGGTTTGCCGGGAGAATTCACTATGGGTAAAGAAGTCATGAAGTTAGTGCTGATATTACTTGTTCTAGTGGGGTGTGATATCAGTCCCACTTCGGAACCCATTTCCGAGGACGAAATCTGGGGAACTTACACGGCGAACTTTCATGCTGGCCTGAATGAGACAATTGAGTTGAGGTCCGACCACACCTATCTCTTTGTTTTTAAGAGACGTGACGGATCAGAATTCCGAATTTCAGAAAGTCTTAGGTTTGGATATCACGATTCTACAAGACTTAGACCTTTCGTGAGATTGAATAACTTTGCTATACCTTATCCGAGCAATGGACCTTGCTATACAACTGACCCAAGACTTGCAAGCCTTGACACTTCACGCTTCATCTACGGGCTCGATTTGTTCAAGTCTCCAGGAGGAAAAATCGAACTCGTGCGGTGTCCGACTGAGAACCAGTATTATGTTAAGCAGAAGATTTAGGTTGCATGGGGTCGAAATCGTCTTGGCTTCGACGTTCTAGAGGCTAGTCCAGTAGTTGGCCACTGCGCACCACATAAATTCACAGTTTTCACTCGCGTGCGGGCGTTCCAATTCTTAACATGCAGGCATGGAGTTCACGGATCGAACGCACGAATACATTTCGTCGCAGTCGCTTATTCAACCGCATGATTCAGTTCTCGTTGCCCTGTCCGGCGGGCCGGATTCGGTAGCGCTGTTGCATGTTCTGGCCAAACTTCGGAAAGAACTGAGATTCAGTCTCGGAGCGGTCTATGTCAATCACCTAATCAGAGTCGATGCGGCTGCCGCTGAGGAGAAATTCTGCCAGAAACTGTGCGATAAGGTCAAAGTCCGGCTCCATATTGTCAGGGAGAATATTCCGTATCTGGCGCTGGTTCAGAAGAAGGGGCTTGAAGAAACCGGGCGGGATTACCGGTACAAGGTGTTTGAATCGATGGCTTCGCACCACGGCTACACCAGGGTCGCGCTCGGGCACCACAGAGACGACCAGGTGGAGACAATTCTGTTTCGGATAATTCGCGGGACTGGACCATCAGGTCTGCAGGGGATGGCGGCGCGGCGAGGGAGAATCATCCGGCCGCTATTGAGCGTGACCAAGGCCGATATCCTTGCCTATCTCAAGAAGCACAGATTGACCTACTGCAAGGACAGCTCGAACGAGTCGAGTGAGTTCAGCCGTAACTATATTCGTAACAAGTTGTTGCCGGAAATCCGGGAGCGGCTCAACCCACAAGTCGATCAAGCGATTCTGAATCTGTCTGAGATAATCAGCCTCGAAGAAGAGCATCTCGCGCAGGTGACGGAGCGGGCGTTTGATGAGTCGGTAAAAACGACCACCGGTGGGAAAATTCAACTTGATTTGAATCGGCTCGAAGGTTATCCTTTGTGGCTTCGAAGGAGACTGCTAAGGTTTTGTCTCCAAAAGAGTTCCGGGTCAACCGAGGTTGCCCTGGCGACAGTTGACCGACTGATACAATTCAATTCGAAGCGAGGTAAGGCCTGTTCTCTCCCGAATCGGGTTCAGGCGACCATAGTCGAAGATCAGCTGATTCTGATTGGTGGTAAACCGATACGATTTAGCGAACGACTGGTCCCGGGGAAGTCAGCGATAGTTGAGCAACTTCGTATTAAGCTCAAGAGCACTGTCGCGGCGTACCGGACCAAGAAGTCCAAATGGCGCAGGCAGTCTACCAGAGTGGTCATGGATGTGACCAAGGTGGCAGCGCCGCTGGTAATACGGTCGATTCGGGCTGGCGACAAGTTCCAGCCGCTGGGACTTCGCGGCACGAAGAAAGTCAGTGACTACTTGACCGACCGGAAAGTGGCATCGCTCTTTCGCGATGAGATTCCGGTGGTTTGTGATAAAGAGGGGATTATTTGGCTGGTCGGTTTTGAAATCGCCGACCGAGTCAAGGTAGCCGATACTACCAGGAAGGTGCTGAGACTTGAAATCGCCATCGACCAAGACCGTGACGAAAAAGCCGTTTGAACTGCTTCTGGACCAAAAGCAGATCGCCAAACGTGTTGCTGAGATGGGGACGCAGATTACCAAGGATTATGCCGGTGAAATACCGGTGATCGTTGGAGTGCTCAAAGGATGCATCATTTTCATTGCCGATCTCGTACGAGAGATCAAGCTCCCGATCGAGCTGGAGTTTGTCTCGGCGGCGTCGTATCGTCGGGGGATCGCCCGGGAAGAGGATATTGAGTTTTCGAGCAAGTTCTCGATCCCTCTGGAAGGGCGGCATGTGCTGGTGGTCGAAGGAGTTGTGGATTCCGGCAAGACGGTGGCGCTGGTCGTGGATAAGATTCGCAAAATGGAACCGGCATCACTGGCGGTTGTTACATTGCTTGACAAGCCCGGAAGTCACCGGGCCAAAGTTGATATTAAATACACCGGGTTTACTGTTGGGAACGAGTTCGTGATTGGATTCGGGCTCGACAACACTCAGAAGTACCGCAATCTCCCGTTTATTGGCCGTCTTCTCGATCGCTAAGATTTGAGGCAGGAAGCCGATACATAGTAGTAACGGGGGGATCTTGCGCGTATAATGGATTAGACCCCTTGTGGAGGAATTTAGAAAACTGTGACTGATCCTAAGAATACCCACGACCGCAACAGCGGTCCGGGCAGGCCGAAAGGCGAACCGCCGCGCGACGGCATGAACTGGCGAGGAGCCGGGCGATCCATCCTGTTCTGGATTGGATTGCTTTTAATCGTCGTATTGATACTCCAGGCAGTGCGTGGCTCCGGTTCGGAAACATCCCCGATCACCTATTCCGAGTTCCTCGCGGAGATGAATTCCGGGAATATTGCTGAAGTAACGTTCAAGGAACGGGATGTTGAAGGGAAGCTGAAACAGGCCAAGCAATTTGCATCGACCAACACGACCCACCAGTTCGCGAAGTTTACATCGCGCATTCCGTTTGCGGATAACAACTATGCACTGGTCAATCGGCTCGAGCAGAGCGGCGTCAAGATCGTCGCCGAAGGTGAGAGCCAGATTCTGCAAATCCTGCTGGCGGTGGGACCGTACGTCCTTTTGATTTTCGTCTGGTTGTTCTTCCTGCGCCAGATGCAGGGAGCATCGGGACCCAAAGGGCTCTTCTCATTCGGCAAGAGCAAGGCGAAGTTGATGAGTGAAGAGCGTCCGAAAGTGACGTTCTCCGATGTCGCCGGCGCTGATGAAGCTAAAGAGGAATTGAAAGAGATTATCGAATTCCTCAAAGAGCCGGGGAAATTCCAGAAGCTTGGCGGCAAGATTCCCAAAGGTGCGCTGCTTTTGGGTCCGCCCGGAACCGGCAAGACCCTTCTGGCTCGTGCCGTCGCAGGTGAAGCGGGCGTACCGTTCTTCTCCATGTCCGGCTCGGATTTTGTGGAAATGTTTGTCGGTGTCGGCGCGAGCCGTGTCCGCGACCTGTTTGAACAGGGAAAGCGGAATGCACCATGCATTATTTTTATCGATGAAATCGATGCGGTTGGTCGTCATCGCGGCGCCGGTCTCGGCGGCGGTCATGACGAACGGGAGCAGACACTCAATCAGTTGCTGGTTGAAATGGACGGTTTCGAATCCAACGACGGCGTCATTCTGATAGCAGCTACCAACCGTCCTGATGTCCTTGATCCGGCGCTGTTGCGCCCGGGTCGATTCGACCGGCAGATAGTCGTGCCGACTCCGGATGTCAAGGGACGCGAAGGAATCTTGAAAGTACATACGCGCAAGATCAAGATGTCGACCGATGTCGATCTCGTGGTTCTGGCGCGCGGCACACCCGGTATGTCCGGAGCAGATCTGGCCAATATGGTGAACGAGGCGGCGCTACTGGCGGCGCGTCGGAACCAGGAAATGGTCAAGATGGAAGATTTCGAAGAGGCCAAGGACAAGGTGATGATGGGTGCGGCTCGCAAGTCGCTCGTGATCGCCGAAGAAGAAAAGAAAGTAATCGCCTATCACGAAGCCGGGCATGCGCTGGTTTCCAAGTTCCTTCCGAATGCCGACCCGATTCACAAGGTGACGATCATTCCGCGCGGTCTCGCGCTGGGCGTGACACAGTCACTGCCGGTCGACGAACGGCATACGCATTCCAAGGATTATCTGGAAGCGCTGCTGTGCGTCCTGATGGGCGGCCGTGTCGCCGAAATCCTGGTGTTTGACCAGCTTGATACCGGCGCCGGTAACGATCTGGAACGGGCGACCAAGCTGGCTCGCCGGATGGTCTGTAACTGGGGTATGTCGGAGAAGCTCGGTCCGGTGACCTTTGGCAAGTCGGAAGAGCATATCTTCCTCGGTCGCGAAATCGCACAGCATGCGGACTTTTCCGAAGCTACTGCGGTGGTGATCGACGAAGAGATCAAGGGGTTTGTTCAGAAAGCGGAAGCGCGGGCCACCAATATTCTCAAGGAGAATCTCGAGAAACTTCACAACCTTGCAAAGGCGCTCCTGGAGCGGGAAATCATCGATGGCCGCGAGGTCGATGAGATTATCGGAAGGACATCGGGTGATGTCGAACCGATCGTGGCACCTATGCCTACCCCGAGCTGATGCAGTTTAATTTGATGTTTTTGAAGGCGGGATAGCACTTATCCCGCCTTTTTCTTTGGCCCCAAGAAATGCTTGCCATACATGGTTGATTGAATCACCTTCAGAGGAGAATGAACCCCGGTGCTCAGATGAAACGACCTGTACCAAGCGCGATTGAACTTAAGGGAATGCGAAGGCTGACTTTCGGTCAGCCGCTGGTGATGGGGATACTCAATGTTACGCCGGATTCGTTTTCCGATGGCGGCAAGTTCCTCGCGACTGACAAGGCGGTTGCCCATGCGCTGGAATTGCAGCAGCAGGGGGCGGATATAATCGATGTCGGCGGGGAGTCCACCCGCCCCGGCGCGGCGCCAGTGACACTCGATGAAGAGCTCGGGCGAGTCATTCCGGTAATTCAGGCGCTCAGGAAAGAGTCTTCGATCCCAATTTCAATCGATACCTATAAGGCGGAAGTCGCACGGCAGGCAGTGACCGCCGGAGCAGATATCATCAACGATGTCTCGGCCTTTCGGTTTGATCCTGATATGGCCGCGGTCGCTGCACGTACAGCTGTCCCGGTGATTTTGATGCACATGCTCGGCAAGCCGAGGGATATGCAAGTCAAGCCGGAGTACCGCGATTGTGTCGCAGAGATAGGGGAGTTCTTTGACGAGAGGATTGCCGTTGCTCAGGCGGCTGGAATCGCAGGAGAGAAGATCATTCTCGATCCCGGTATCGGGTTTGGAAAGAGGATTCAGGACAATCTCGATATTTTGAGGCGGTGTGGAGAATTCGCTCGATTTGGCCGGCCGCTACTTGTCGGAGCATCGAGAAAGTCGTTTATTGCGCAGGTACCGGGTGGCGCCGGAGAACCGTCGAACAGAATCGGCGGGTCAATAGCCGCCGCGATAATGGCGGTTGCCAACGGTGCATCGATAGTCCGGGTACATGATGTGGCAGCGACAGTGGAAGCGCTGCATATCTGGCGAGCCATTCAGGGAGACGAATGAGCCTTTTCGATCTTGACTTCATACGCTTCGGATGGAAGGACCTGATTGATGTCCTGGTGGTCACGTTTATTGTGTACCAGGTCCTCAAACTGGCCAAGGGGACGCGCTCGGCTCAGATCATCCTCGGACTGGTATTGATCGGCCTTCTTGCGTTTATCTCCTACTGGTTCCAGTTGGAAGGGCTGACCTGGCTCTTTTCCAACCTGGCGACAGTTGGGTTCATCGTACTGGTGATCGTGTTCCAGCCGGAATTGCGTTCGGCGCTGGCGCATTTTGGGCAAGGGTCGCTGTTGCGGCGGTTTGTGAAGCTTGAAGTACGCCGGACGATCGAAGAAGTCAGTCGCGCAGCACTGAGGCTCTCGGAACTCAGATATGGCGGATTGATCGTCATTGAACGGCGGACAGGATTGAGGAATTTTGCCGAGTCAGGCCGGTCGATGAATGCGGAGTTGTCTTCGGAATTGGTTATCACCCTCTTTACGCCGTATACGCCGCTTCACGATGGGGCGGTCATTGTGGCTGGAAACTATGTCATCGCCGCGGCGGCATCGCTGCCATTGACCAACAATCCCAAATTCGCGCAGTTGTACGGTATGAGGCACAAGGCGGCGGTGGGGGTGTCTGAGGTTTCCGATGCGGTGGTCGTGGTAGTGTCGGAAGAGACGCAGGCGATTTCGATTGCGTATGACGGCAATCTCGACTCGGACATCAAGAAGGGGGAATTCAAAGACCGGTTGACGATGTACCTCAAGAAATAGGGCCCGGCAGCGTTCGTTTGACTTTCCCTCCAGATTTCTCTACTTTTGGCGGCCAATAGAGGCAGTTCGGTTCTCACCTTTGCTCGAACCGGCGATTCGCCTCTCAATCCAGAGCTGAAGCAGTATTAGGAATATGCACGACCTTTCGAAAATCCGGAATTTCTCCATTATTGCCCATATAGATCACGGCAAATCCACCCTGGCCGACCGTCTGCTTGAGACGACCAAGACGTTGTCGTCGAGGCAGATGCATGCCCAGGTGTTGGACTCCATGGCGCTCGAACAGGAGCGGGGAATCACGATCAAGGCGCACGCTATCAGGCTCGATTATCTGGCCAAAGACGGCTCAATCTATGAACTCAATCTGATCGATACTCCGGGGCATGTGGATTTCACCTACGAAGTCTCCCGATCACTGGCGGCGTGCGAGGGGGCGATTCTGGTGGTCGATGCCGCCCAGGGGATCGAAGCGCAGACGCTATCCAACCTCTATTTGGCGATGGAGAACAATCTCGAGATCCTTCCGGTGATCAATAAGATCGACCTGCCATCGGCCAACCCGGACAAAGTGGCGGGTGAACTGGTGGAATTGCTCGGCTGCAAAAAGGAAGATGTCGTCAGGGTGTCCGCCAAGCAGGGGCTTGGCGTTGATGAATTGTTGGAAACGATCATCCGCTTGATCCCGCCGCCGAAAGGGGATGTCAATGCCGCGCTTCAGGCGATGGTGTTCGACTCTACCTTTGACAATTACCGTGGCGCCCGACCGCTGGTAAAAATCATCAATGGCACGCTGAAAAAAGGGGACAAGATTCGATTCTTCTCGAACAACAAGATGTTCGAGACGGAAGAGGTCGGCTACCTGAGACTCGAGGCGATCCCGCAGGATGCGCTGATGGCGGGGGATGTGGGCTATTTGTATGCCGCTATTCGCGAAGTTGGCGACACCAAGATCGGCGATACGATTACGACCATGGTCAACCCGGCGACTGAGGCGGTGCAGGGGTTTGTCGATGTCAAGCCGATGGTCTTCTCCGGACTCTATCCGGCGGTGGCTGAGGATTTCGCGATTCTGAGAGAATCGCTCGAGAAACTGAAGCTCAATGATTCATCGCTGTCGTTCACGCCGGAGTCATCGACGGCACTCGGATTCGGGTTCCGTGTCGGTTTTCTCGGTCTGTTGCACATGGAGATCATCACCGAACGGCTGTCCCGCGAATATGGTCAGACGATTATCAACACGGTTCCCAACGTGGAATACATCGTGTACAAGACCGACGGTACGAAACTGGCTGTGGACAATCCCGCCGAAATGCCGGTGGCGGGAGAGATTGACTATATCGAAGAACCATTTGTGGAAGCCCAGATTATCGCGCCATCGGAATATATCGGGGCGATCATGAAGCTCGGCACGGACCGTCGCGGCGAATACAAGACGACCGAATATTTGTCGCCGACACGGGCCAATTTGACTTATTCATTTCCGCTTTCGGAAATCATTTTCGATTTCTATGACAAACTGAAGTCATCGACCCGCGGGTATGCATCGTTTGACTATGGCTTGCCGTATTACCGGCGATCAAGTCTGGTGAAGCTGGACATTCTGGTGAACGGGGACCCGGTGGACGCTCTGTCGGTCATTATTCACCGGGAGAAGGCGTATCACTGGGGGATGCAGCTCGGGGAGAAGCTCCAGAAACTGATTCCGCGACAGATGTTTGAAGTTGTGATACAGGCGGCGATTGGAAGTCGTATCGTTAGTCGCTCCACCATCAGGCCTTTGCGCAAGAATGTGACGGCCAAGTGTTATGGTGGTGATATCTCTCGTAAACGGAAGCTGTTGGAGAAGCAGAAGGAAGGAAAGAAGCGGATGAAGCAGATTGGCTCCGTGGAGATTCCTCAGGAAGCGTTTCTGGCGGCACTCAAGATCGAACGATGAGGATATGACATCGACCGACGAGGCGGTAAAGCACCTTTGCAAAGTCGACGCGAGACTGGCGGAGGCGATTGAAGCGGTAGGGGAGTGCCGGCTCTCCAGGAATGCTAACTGCTTTGATCAATTGGCCCGCATTATCATCGGACAGCAATTGTCCGGAAAAGCCGCTGAATCGATTTACCGCAAAGTACAGGGACTGAACAAAGGGAAGCTGTTAACCCCGGCGGTAATTGCACGATTGACCGATCAGCAGTTGCGGGGCGGGGGGTTGTCAGCGGCCAAAGTTGTGGCTATAAGAAGTCTCGCCGAGCATGTCACCACCAAAAAGCTCCAGATCAAAAAGCTCGAGACTATGGAAGACCACGAGATCACCGAACGGATCACGGCCGTGAAGGGGATGGGACCATGGTCGGCGCAGATGTACCTGATGTTTGTGCTGAACCGTCTTGACGTCTTCCCCATGGGGGATCTTGGGATCCGCAAGGGAATGATGAACCTGTACGGCAAGAGAATCAGCGAAAAGCGGATGCTCAAAATATCCGAGAAGTGGCGGCCGTATCGCACGGTCGCCAGTTATTACCTCTGGCGGTCTCTGGACATCAAACCCGACTCATGATAACCGGCCGACGCCCATAACGGCATGAAATCCACCGGACCGACTGATGGATCGTCAGCCTGATCGTATATTTCGAAATGGGCAATCAACACCTCTACATTGTATCCCCAGATATTGTTTTCGGCTTTGATCGAGTCGGATGAGCGGTTGACAAGATCATAGCCGTTGTTCCGGGCGATGTAATTATACCCCGCACAACCCATCGCCCCACCCCCCAGATCCGGAGATCCGGATGTGACAACTACTCCGAAACCGTTTTCCTGAACATAATTGCTGTCTACCGGGCCGCTCGCTCCCATAAGGACCATTCCCGGACCTGAACAACCGGTGACTTCATTACCTCGGATTATCGCCGAACTGGCGCAAAAGAGACCGGTATCCGAACCATAGAACGTGTTGTAGGAAATGAGCGTTGCGGCACTTTCATCGTGCAGTCCGCAGGGCCCACCAATGAAATCGTTCCCTACGATCTCACCAGCCCCTGCCTTTGTGCGCGCACAGTACAAGGCGTTCCCGACCTGAATGATGTTCCACTGGATGAGCGTAGGAGCTCCGGATGTAGCATCGAGGGCAGGACCATAGAAACCATGCACGGTATTGCGCCGAAACGTGACGCTGCTTCCTTTGAGCACGACTCCCGCAGAATCAAAGACCCCACTCCCGTTGTATTCGAAAAGATTGAATTCTATGATCTGAGATCCGGGGCCGCTCTTGTCGACGAATCCGGTACTGTGGAGTTCGTTCCCCCCCATATGGGCATCGGTACTACCGCTCTGGTACACAAACGTGCCACCCCAGAACTGATTGTTGGAGATACTGTCGGTCGCACCATCTCCAGTGGCAAATACAATCCCGCCATCAATTTGATTACTCCTGACTCGATTGACCGAACTCCCGGCGTCGTGCGTGAAAGACAGTTCTCCGACTATGTGGCTCAAATCGATATCGAAATGATGGCCGCCCCCATGAGCGATGCTGACATTGCTATCGATCAGGCACTCCTTTATCAGGTTTGTCCCGGTAACGACCCCAGTGGCAGCGTTGCGATTGAAGGCAAAGCTCGTGAAATGCAGGTTGCGAATCGTGACCGGATTGCTGGTACCGGTATTTTCGTCCAGAAGCGGACCCTGAATAACGGTTGTGCTTCGGTCTGCACCGGCGAGGATATTCCCCGGCTTCAAGTGAAGCGGAAAGGTCTCTCCGGCTCCGTAAGTTCCAGGGGCGACCAGAATGGTATCACCGGCTATGGCCGATCCCAGAGCAGAAGTAATTGTCGTGTAAGGGTGGGCCTGCGACCCATCGATAGAATCGACGCTGGCGGAATCGACATAGATCGTCCGGGCTGGACGAACCGGAGTGGGGCCGGTGCTGTTGGAATCTTTTCCGCAGGAAAATACCGTTACGAGAGTGAGCGCGACCAATAGGAGCGTGACTGCCCGATTCATAGGATACCCGATTTCCAGATGAGGTGGCTTGTTTTAGTCATACTAAAGATGGACAAAGAAGTTGTCAATGCCGAAGGGGCTGAGGTAGGAGAAAAGTAGCCCAGATGAATTAGGAGAAAACGAGTGCAGTAAGTTATGTCAGGAGATTAGTCGGCGGGTGATTTCATCGGCGAGCACAATGCCGTCATCGCTCAATCGGACCGCGTCATCATCCGGGACGACATGTCCGGAATTCACAAACAACTCCAGCTGAACTTTGTTGAGGCGGTCTTCGATCGGCTGTCCGAAGCGGAGGGCGAACTGATGGCGGTCGATCCCGCGCGATGTTCTCAAGCCAAGCATGATAGCTTCGACCATCCGCTCATCCGGTCCGGATTCATCGACAATGAGTGGCCGTTTGCCATCGCGCAAAGTCTTGATGTATTCCACGACATTCGGGACATTGGCAAACCTCTGGCCATTCATGAAGGAATGCCCCGAGGGGCCGAGCGCCAGGTAGTCGTTCCCTTCCCAGTATCCCAGGTTGTGTTTACATTCATACCCCGGTTTGGCAAATGAAGAGACTTCGTACCGAGCATAGCCGGCTTCGGCCATCCGCTCAACCCCTCCTTTGTACAGCGCCAGCGTGAACTCTTGCTCCGGCATCTTGAGCGAGCCGGAAGCAACCCGTTCGGCCAGTTTGGTGCCGGGCTCAACGGTCAGTTGATAGAACGAGATGTGGGGCGGGTTCATGTCGATTAGCTGGTCGAGGTCCTGCGAGAGGATCTTGGAGGTCTGCTGGGGCAGACCAAAGATCAGATCCAGACCGAAGTTCGTGTAGCCGATGGCATTGGTCAGGTAGACCGCCTTGGCGCTGTGGTCCGGGTTATGCTTTCTGTTGAGCAATTTCAACAGGTGTGGAGCAAACGATTGAATACCGAATGTCGGCCGGTTAACGCCGAGCGCCTTGAAGGCGGAGAGAACTTCGAGATTCACCGAATCCGGATTATTCTCAACCGAGAACTCAATCCCGTCCGGTACGTTGAAGTGCGATTTCAACTGGGTCAGCCAGGTGGAGAAGTACTCGATATTGGTCAGGGATGGTGTCCCGCCGCCGATGAAGATCGACGAAATTTCGCGATCGATAGGGGCGTACTGTTCGGCGCAGAGGTCTGTTTCGACGCGGAGGGCCTCGTAGAAGTTCTTCTCCAGACCGGCGTCATACAGCTCTTTGTAGAAATCACAATAGCTGCACTTGTTGCGGCAAAAGGGGAAATGTACGTAGAGTCCGAATGGCATTAGAGGGAGACGCCGATCCGGTCCCAGCGGGTATTGGATGGGAAATGCCAGATCCCATAGCCAATCCACTCGACCAGATCGATCACGTACGGAAAGCCCCAACCAGGGTGGTCGGTATCGGGCTGCCAGGACCAGTAGATAAAGACCGCCTTGCCAAGGATATTGGCCGAAGGGACGGTACCCCAGAACCTGCTGTCACGGCTGTCGTCGCGGTTGTCACCCATGACGAAATACTCACCGGCGTTGACTTTGAACGGTCCGAAATTATCTCGGAATGAAAGGTCACCGGGAATGATCTTCTTGTCGGTGAACTTGACCCCTTCGGGGACTTTCGCGACGAGACCGTCGACATACAACACTTTGTCAGCAACTTGCACCGTCTGTCCCGGCCCGGCAACGACTCGCTTGATGTAGTCCTTTTCCGGGTTGTTGGGATACTTGAAGACGATGATGTCGCCGACCTGGGGAGTTTTACCGCCGTATTTGTAGGCCAGCTTGTTGACGAAAATGTAATCCCCCTCTTGCAGCGTTTCCGCCATCGAGCCGGAATTGACCCGGAAAGCGGATACGACAAAGAGGCGGAGCAACAAGGCGGCTCCAACGGCGATAACGGCCGTTTCAAGATATTCACGCCATAGCGGTTTGCGCTCCCTCCGGTTAAGGAATTTGCGAGCCTCCTGCTGGCGCTCAATCTGCTGGTGTTCCTTTATCAGGAAATCCTGATCCATAC
>JBATNE010000011.1:0-1703 GCA_049290195.1 Candidatus Zixiibacteriota bacterium | reverse complement strand
GTCGAGTGTACATAATTATGGCTATCGATGACCGCAAGGATGCCAAGAACCGCCTCACGGGTAAAATCCAGTCTGTCGAAAAGAAGCTGGGCAGAAAGGTTCGGACCTGATGAACGACGTATGTGTTGCCTATATCTCAATTCCGCGCGACGAGGCTGACAAGATGGCTCGCGCGCTGGTCGAACAGCGCATGGCCGCCTGTGTCAATGTCACCCCCAAGATACATTCGTTCTTCTGGTGGGATGACGCGGTGCAGGAAGATGAAGAGTCGTTGTTGATCATCAAGACCACGCGCCAGAAATTTGCCGCGCTGAGAGACTACGTCATCGAGAACCACCCGTACGAACTCCCGGAGATAATCGCGATGCCGCTGGTCGAAGGATCTTCGGAGTATATCGAGTGGGTCAAGCGGGAAGTCAGCCGGGGCTAACAACTCAGTATGCGTTGCCCGCAGTGCGGACATGAAGATGACAAGGTAGTCGACAGCCGACCGTCGCAAGACGGCCGCGCGATTCGTCGTCGCCGCGAATGCCTCAAATGCGCCGAACGATTCACCACCTATGAATTCGTTGAACAGGGAACGCTGGTCGTGCTCAAGTCCGATGGCCGGCGCGAACCGTTCGACCGGACCAAAGTCCTCCATGGCATCAAGCTCGCCTGCAACAAGCGCCCCGTCACTCCCAAGCAGATGGACACCATGACCGAAGAGATCGAAGCGCTGATTCACGCCACCGGCAAATCGGAACTGGCTAGTTCTGAAATTGGGGAGATGGTGATTTCCAAACTGCGCGAGGTTGACGAAGTGGCTTACATCCGGTTTGCGTCGGTATACCGCGATTTCCAGGATATGAATGAGTTCTTCGATGAACTCAAGCGGCTTCGGAAGACCAAACCCACCGGCAAGACCAAAGAGCCGGGCGGGGGAGGGGAGATCCAGTGAGTCCGCTCGATCACTCCGAAGATATCAATCCCCCTGCACCGGACGAGCCGAATGCATTTCTTGCCATGCCCTTTCTGGAGCATCTCGAAGAACTCCGCAAGCGAATCCTTCGTTCACTCATTTCGGTAGTCATTTGCTCGGCGGTCGCGCTCTATTTCTCCGATACCATCATGCACTGGTTTCTGGCTCCATTGAACGGGGTAAAGCTCTACGTTACCGAAGTCACCGGCTCGTTCATGGCCTACTTCAAAGTCGGCCTGCTCACCGGCATAATCATGTCATTGCCGATTGTCTTCTGGCAAGTCTGGGGATTTGTCGCGCCGGGGCTCTATATCAAAGAACGACGGAAAGTCGTACCTTTTGTTCTGATCGCTACGATTCTATTTCTGGGTGGGGCTTCGTTCTGTTATTTTCTTGTCCTGCCATTCGCCCTCAAATTCATGATTGGATTCTCCGGCGACTTGCTCAGTCCGATCATTACGGTCAGCAGTTACATTTCATTTTCAGGGATGCTGCTATTAGCGTTCGGTATCTGTTTTGAACTCCCCGTAATCGCCTACATACTTGGCCGACTGGGCGTCATTACCTCCAAGATGCTTTCTAAGGGTCGGCGTATTGCGGTGGTGGTGATTCTGCTGGTCGCGGGGGTACTGACGCCGACGCCTGATATCTTTACGCAGCTTCTGCTGGCGGTCCCACTATATATCCTGTACGAGACCTCTATCGTTGTCGTCCGGATTACCGGGAAGAGGAAATAGGGCAG
>JBATNE010000010.1:0-26766 GCA_049290195.1 Candidatus Zixiibacteriota bacterium | reverse complement strand
GACGTGCCGTTCCGCCGGTTCGTCGAAGGTGGATGAAATCACTTCACCGCGCACCGAGCGACGCATGTCGGTAACTTCTTCCGGGCGTTCGTCGATGAGCAGTACGATCAATTTGACATTGGGATAGTTGGCGGTAATAGACTGGGCGATCTTCTGCAAGATGACCGTCTTACCGGCTTTAGGCGGCGATGTAATCAGGGCGCGCTGTCCCATACCGATCGGACACATCAGATCGATAATGCGGGTGGTCATTTCGTCCGGATTCAATTCCAGCTTGAACTGCTGATCCGGATACAGAGGCGTGAGGTTGTCAAACAACGTCTTGTGTTTGGCAATTTCCGGATCTTCGTAGTTGACCGCTTCGATCTTCAACAGAGCGAAATACCGCTCGTTGTCTTTGGGGGGACGAACCTGACCGGAGACCGTGTCGCCGGTACGAAGATCAAAGCGTTTGATCTGCGACGGCGAGACATAGATATCGTCCTGTCCCGGCAGATAGTTATAGTCGGGAGAGCGAAGGAATCCGTACCCTTCTTCCATGATCTCCAGGACACCTTCGGCGAAGATCGCGCCGTTGCTGGACGACGTGCTCTCCATGATTTTGTAAATGAGTTCCGATTTGCGCAGTCCCGAAACCCCGGGGATATCCAGATCCTCGGAAATTTTCAGAAGCTCGGCAATGGTTTTTGATTTTAGCTCTACCAGCTCCATAGCAGCACCTTATGTGACAATGTTTAATGTTCTCACAGATCAAGAAAGCCGTCGAATACGCCGAAGCCTATTCGTCGGTGAGCTCCTCGCACGGAGCATCTCCCCAAAGTTTCTCAAGCGCATAAAAGCGGCGGGTCGGTTCGCGGAAGACGTGAACGACTACATCGAAATAGTCGAGCAGTACCCAGTGGCCATCGGTCATTCCCTCCATGTGCGCGGTTCGGTAGCCGGCATCGAGCATTCCCTCATCGATGGCCGAAGCAATAGCCCGAACATGTGTGTCGGCGTCTCCTGAAGCGATGACGAAGTAATCGCAGACCGATGAGAGGGTTTTGAGCTTCAGAATTCGCACATCAAACCCGCGCTTGGACAGTGCCAACCGCCCGGCCATCCGTGCCCGACTGAGCGACGATAATTTCTTCAATCCTCTGGCCTATTTCTCCTTGACGGGCCGGCTCGGGGTTCGGATAACAGGATAATCCTGCCCGATCACCAGCGTCACTGAAACGTTTTGAAGGTTATGCCCGAGCGGCTGGGCAATGACTTCCGAGGGGTTCAAACCCACCTTGGTCGCAATCAACTTGGCTTGCGACAGGTCTTCCCCTCGCGATATCACAAATGACTTCTTCACAGTCATCAATTCAAAATTACCGGTGTCCACCACTCTCACTTCAAGATCCGGATCGGTGAACCCATCGAGTTTTCCGGCCAGATCGGCTGCAATCCCCGGCAATCCGCACCCGTTAAGAATCTGCAGGCGGACCGTCTGCGACGGCGCTCCGGTTGTCCGCGACACTCCCTCCACGACTTTGACCGTAAACGTCACGATATAGACGAGAATTGCCACGAAAACCGCAGCAATGACATATTCCAGAACGCGTGCAAAGCCACGACGACGCATCGTTGATGCATCATTACGTTCGGAATCTTGATCGTGAACCGTATCTGACTGGAGCATGAAAAGAAATTTCGGGGGGCAGAGAATCTTATCTATCGGGTGTGCCGGGTACCTCCTCGTACCTTATTCGTTAGTAACCAAAATACGGATAGCCCCAATAACCGTAGCCGGGAGCAAACATTCCGCTCACCCGCTGTACGCTAATTGACATTTGGAATTTCGAAGAGGGATGATAGTCGAGACTGAAGCCGGGCAGAATGGTCGGCCTGCTGTTGGCGTCTCCATACACACCTCCCAGATTGTGCACCAGGCCGAGATTCACCGACATGGACAACTTGGGAGAGAACTCATAAAACATATTCGATCTCAGCATGCCGGCACTGCCTGAGCCGCCGCCACCGGAAAAATAGGAAACCGAATAGCTATTGGACCACTTGATGCGGGAAAGATCAAGAAGAGACCACGGATTGCTGGCAGGCTTGACGCCGACCAACCCTTGAGATGTTTGCGTGTTCTTAAGCGTGGCCATATCGGAAAGCTGCGCAAACGCCGAACTTCCAATTACCAAAACCATCGCTACTGCGAACAGGATCTTCTTCATGACAGGTATCTCACTCTCTACCTTCAAATTACGCGGCCGAGGACTCATCGTCAACAAAAATCCGAGTCCCATTGAATAGTATCGGTCACTTCCGCGCCATATATTATAACGTACGGCCCGACCGGAAGGCGCAAAAAAAAGTAGCCTCGTTTCTTTTCAATGCACGATGTTACAATCGATTGCCAAAATCCCGCTCCAGCTGGGCCAGTTGCTCGGTATCGTTGACACCGGTCACTTCCCGGGGATCCTCGGCCGGGGTCACGGAAACAGATAACCCCATATTGTGCAATATTTTAACCGCATCAGTCAGGTAGTATTCCCCCTGTGAGTTCTGGTCGCCAATCTTGTCGATTACTTCGAACAGGCGGGCATTATCAAAGGCGAACGTACCAGAATTGCACTCCTGAATTTTTCTGACTTCCTCTGACGCATCCTTGTGCTCTATGATCTCCAGCAACTGGTCGGTCCCTGGCTTGCGAATTATTCGGCCATAGCCGGTCGGGTCCGGGAAATTGGCCGAAAGACAGGTGGCGGCTGAGTGGTTCTTCTGGTGAAGGTCCAAAAGGCGATTGATAGACTGCTCTGAGAGGAACGGGACATCGCCGGCGGCAACCAACGTAGTCCCCTTGAAATCAGCCATCAGATCGTGCGTCATCATCACCGCATGACCGGTCCCCTTCTGTTCTCTTTGCCAGGCAAATTTCACAGGGTATGACTTCAGCGCTTCCTCAACCATCTCCCCTTTATGGCCGATCACCACCACGATCCGATCGAACTTCATCCGGACCAGCGTGTCCAGGAGAATGGTCAGCATAGAACGGCCGTGTATTGTGTGGAGCACTTTGGGGATATCAGATTTCATTCGCTTGCCTTTACCGGCGGCAAGAATGATGGCGGCTTTCGAACTCATGTAAGTCTCCGGACATGGGGTTGAATTCAATCAGACGGAACTATCGCCAGTCCCTGGCCAGGCAACGGGGGCTACCGGGTCGGATGGTTGCGGGCATCGACATGCACTTCGATCGGCTTGTGCGCGACCGCTTCAGCCCTGTCAAACTGCCCGTAGGAAAGGATAATGATCAGGTCCCCGATCTGGCCACGACGTGCGGCTGCCCCATTGAGGGCGATTGTCCCGCTGCCGGCCGGACCTTCGATCACGTACGTCTCAAACCGCTCCCCGTTATTGATATTGGCGATATCGACTTTCTCATACGGGAGCAGGTTGGCGAGCTTCATCAGGTCGGTATCGATCGTTATCGAACCGACATAGTTCAAGTCAGCGCCGGTGATGGTGGCGCGATGTATTTTCGATTTGAGCATCGTTATCTGCATACAATTCCAATCTCCATGGCCTTCTCGGCGGCCCAGAGCCGCCGGGAATATAGTCAAAAAGGGACCTTTGGCAAGGATAGCCCGATAGCTGTCCCTTTGTGCCTCTCTAACCATCTCGCAGACAAAAAGTTCCGTGGCAAAATCGAGAAGAAATTGGTCCGGTATTGAGCTGGTTTTGTCGGGTTCTGAAGCGGTTAGCCTCTGACCTGCACCCAGGTCCTGGCCGGATACACTTCGAGCTCCTCGGCCACCATATCGATTGCGGCAACCAGGTTCTTCCAGGTAACCTGCTTTTTGGCCTTAAACGGGTCGAGCCACTTGAAGGAGCTATTCTCAGGAGTCAGAGACACTTTGGCATCGGTCGGCACAACCGCCACGATCAACGGAAGGATCCAGACCTGATCGAATTCCGGTTCATAGAACTGGATGAGGGATTCGGTGGACCACATGGAGTCCGGTTTGAGCCCGGTCTCTTCTTTCATCTCCCGGATCGCAACCTGAGCGGCTGATTCATGTCCTTCCTTAAGGCCGGTCAACAAACCCCAGCAACCGGGGTACGATTGCGTCTCGGCCCGTTGCAGGACCAGGAATTTCCAGCCATCATCGTCTTTCTTTACCACCGCCACGTTAACGCCGGGGGAGCTGATTTCTATACCGGGTACTTTCGATGTCATAATTCTATTCCTATAGCAATTTCATGTTATCGATCAGGCGGACACCATGGACCCGCACCGCCAGCGAACAGACAACGCCCTTGGTCACTCTCGGCGACGCCGACAGCGTCGCGGTGTCGGTGAAGGCGATATAGTCGATATTCGCGGTGGGGCAGGTCCCTTTGATTACCGCTCGCATTTCTTTCTGAATGGTTCTTGAGTTCACCGTGCCGGAGCGGACCATCGCCTTTGCTGTTCGCAACGCGCGTATCAACGCCACCGCTTCTCTGCGCGCGGTCGAATCGAGATATTTATTTCGCGACGACATCGCGAGGCCGTCTCTTTCCCTGACAGTCGGCGCCACGATGTATTTGATGGGATAGTCCAAGTCTAACGTCATGCGACGGAGAATGGTCGCCTGCTGGAAATCTTTCTGGCCGAATACGACCACATCGGGGCGGGTGATATTGAACAGCTTGGCGACCACAGTCGCGACGCCAACAAAGTGCCCCGGACGGACAGTTCCTTCCAGCGGCTTACTCAGTTCTTCGACATTTACATAGGTCTGAAATCCATCGGCGTACATGGCATTCGCCTTGGGAATAAAAACGATCGTTCCACCCGCCCTGGCAATCTTGCGAATATCCCCTTTCTCATCGCGGGGATATTTGGCGAAATCTTCGTGGGGTGCGAACTGAGCAGGGTTAACGAAAATCGTCGTGACGACCACATCCGCTTCCCTGCGGGCGCGGGCGATTAGTGAGAGATGACCATCATGAAGGAATCCCATAGTCGGCACGAGACCGATCCTCTTGCCGGCAGCGACCAGCCGGCGGGACTCTTTCTGCATTTCCTTGATCGTGCGGATGATTTTCATGGGGAATGAATAGCTACCGGCAGAACAAATGTAAAGGGGAAGTCGAACGAGTGGAGATTATTCGACAGGTTACCGCTCAATCCCGGCGAAGAGTGATTTCTCTTCGGGAATCTTGTAGCCGTCCTTCATGTATCGCAGTACTACATAGGCTCGCGCCTGTCCGGCGGCGAGAATCGCCAGGCCATACCCGACTATAGAGACAAAGATGATAAACAGCATAATTGCCATCAGGTATTCCGTCAGTCCGCCTGCGCCCGGGACGCCGTAGGGGATATCGAAACCGAATTTCACCGACGGGAAGATATTGGTCACCAGTGGAACCAGCTCCGATCGAACCGGCAAGTGGGCAAGACCGTTGAGCACCAACTGACGGGTCTTATCACCGGCACCCAGGCCGCTGGTTACCACCATGAACTGGACTGCTCGGAAGCAGAAGTAGGCGTAAACAAAGGTCGCAATCTTCGAAGCTACCGCGCTATAGACGGTGTACGCGATCCACCGAAACGGCTGGCGCACGATGGTCGAAAACGTCTCAAGAATAACGTTGAACGACTCCCCTTCCCTCTCTGCCGCAGCCACCGCCGGAAGGAGCATGACGCTCAGGATCAGCACGAAAATGATGAAGATCGTGAAAATGGCCACGACAAAGTTGGGCAGGACAAAGAACACGGTAAAGATCCATTCCCCGATTACCGGTATCCGTGTCAACAGGCCCAATAAGTAGAACAACAGAATAATGAACCCGATAAACAGGATAATTGCCCCTTCGGACATCGCAATTTGCTTGATACGTCGAAGGGTAAATCCGATCGTATCGCGCAAAGAGAAAAACCGATTACCGCGAATCGACTCGATATTGACTGCGGCGACTCCAAAGAATCCGAGCATGATCACCAATAAGCTGACCAGCAGCCCGGCGGCATTAAGAAAACTGGAAAAACCGTTATCGAATTGCGATCCGAAGAAATTGAAGAATCCGTATGCCCAGTAGATTGACTGCAGGCTCTCCCCTTGCACCAAATGGGCGGCGTAGACGAAGACTACATGAACTGCGAGAGCGGCCAGAATAGCGCCGGTCATGAAGGCGATCTGTTTGGCCTGCAGGGCGCGGGCCGGGGCCCAGAGGATATCCCGAACTGAATACTGTGGGGGGTGTTCCATCGCCCTAATCTCCGTTTTCCGTACCGTTCAAGTCAAGCCCTATTTGGGCAGCCGTAATCGTTATACATGGAACTCGACCACATCGCCGTCCTGCAAAACATGATCTCTCTGCACCCGTTGTCCTTCAAAGAGCCCTTTCCCCCAGATACGGGCGAACTTCAGATTGGCGGCGAAATCCTTGTGGATCGACTCAGCAGCGTCCAGAACGGTCGCGCCAATCGGTAGCACCACCGGATCGACCAGAGCGACCTCTTTGCCAATCTGCTTCGTGTAGACTCGTACGATTTCCAGTGAATCGAACATCGCTCGCCTGAATGCGGTCATGCTGGCGTCATCGAGAATCGAGGTCTCAGTCATGGCAAAACCGGCAAATTTCCTCTTCAGATACTCCAGACCGGAGGAGTCATCTTCGTTCGCCTTGTGGGCCCCAATTATCGTCTTGCGCGGATAGAGTCGGGGATCATCGGCATGCCCGATCTTGCCCGGCACCAGCGCGATATTCTTTGTCCCCAGGGTATGCAGAATGAAATCAGTCTTGCTTTCGAGCATCGGATCAGTGACATCGCACACCAGCACGGCGACATCGGCGTTCCGAATCAAATTGGACAGGTACGGCTCATACAGCTCATCGGAAATCGGCGGCGTGTCGATCAGCTGAATCTGAATGGTCTCAAAGGTCATCATACCGGTCATCGGCTCTCGGGTCGTGTACGGATAATCACCGATCAGCGGTTTAGCGTGGGTGAGGGCATCGAGCAGCGATGATTTCCCGGCATTGGGAGCCCCAATGAGGATTATCTGCCCGGCCCCTTCCCGTTCGATATGATCGTGAGTCGGTGCATGCTTGGCGCCATGCTCTTTGGTCCCCTGTTCCGCTTGCGTTTTTAGCAGCGAGATTTTGGCCTTCATCTCGGCCTGGAGCTTGTCGGTACCTTTGTGCTTCGGCATAATCCGAAGCAGTTCCTCGGCCATCCGAAGTTTCTCTTTTGGGTCCTTCTCCACCTTGAAGGCCCGTTCCAGTTCGTAGTATTGCGGGGGGAGATTCGCAGGCATTGGTTCCTACCTTGCGTTCTTCCGAATGAGTTCGCTGACGGCAGTGCAAACGCGGTCGATCTGTGTTCTCGTAAGCCCGGCATACATTGGGAGTGACACGACCTGCTTCCAGACTGACGCGGCAACCGGTGTAGCCGACCCTTTCATCCCGAGTTTACGATAGTAGGACATTTCAAACACCGGCTTGTAATGCACGCCGCACTCGATGCCGCGCAGATTCATTTCGGATATGAATTGGTTACGGCTGATCTTGAGTCGATCCAGTCGCAATTTGATGATGTACAAATGCCACGTGTGAGTTCGATCGGTACCGCTGATCGGCAGTTCGATATACTCCCCACTATCCTCGAGATTGCTCTGATACTGGCGCGCGACGGCCTTTCGTCTGGCCTGATCAATATCAAATCGGTTCAGCTGCCCTATGCCGATCGCCGCCTGGATATCGGAGAGGTTCGCTTTGTAGCCAAGGATTTCGATATCGTATTCCCAGCCTCCTGTGCCAGTCCGCTGATAGGCATTGGAGGACATCCCGTGTCGAGACAGGAGTCTGATTCGCTCTATCAGTTTCCTGTCTTCCGACACAATCATCCCACCCTCGCCCATGGTGAGGTTCTTAGTGGAATAGAAGCTGTAGACAGAGGCATCTACGAGCCGATCTATCGACTTCCCGTGATACGCCGAACCGAACGCGTGAGCCGAATCGGAGAGAATCGGCGTCTTGTACTTCCGGCAGACTCTCTTGATTCCTTCATAGTCGCACGGGTAACCGGCGATATCCACCGGAACCACCAGTCTCGTCTTTTTCGATATCTTCTTCTCGAGACTGGCCGGGTCCATAGTGAATGTGCGAGGATCAATATCAACCAACACCGGTTTGGCGCCGCAATGCAGGATGGTTTCGACTGTGGCAACAAAAGTGAATGGAGTCGTGATGACTTCGTCAGCCGGACCGACCCCCATTCCTTTCAGAGCAAGGAAGAGCGCCGAGGTAGCCGAATTGACCGCGACTCCATACTTTGCGCCGAGCTTTGCAAGCGCTGCTCGCTCAAACTTCCTGACTCGCGGTCCGGTCGACAGCCAGCCGTCCCGAAGAGCCTGGGCCACTTCACGTCTCGCGGCCGGGCTTACCGTGACATCACAGAGTGGAATGCGGTTTTTTTTCATTCAACGCCCGTTCGTAAATGCCACACATCTGGTCCAGTGATTTTTCCCATGAATAATTATCCCGTACGAATTCATATGCCGCTCGTCCCATGGCGCGACGCTGTTCTTCATCGTTGGCCAGGGTCACAATTGCTTCCGCCAGCGCTTCAACATCGTCCGGCGGGACGAGTAATCCGGTACGGTTGTTGAGTACGATTTCCGGAATGCCGCCTACTCTGGTGGCAATGACCG
Organism: Candidatus Zixiibacteriota bacterium; assembly: GCA_049290195.1. Classification (GTDB taxonomy): domain Bacteria; phylum Zixibacteria; class MSB-5A5; order GN15; family FEB-12; genus FEB-12. The sequence continues at coordinate 18,085 of JBATNE010000010.1, read as the reverse complement.
GTCGTCCGCACGCGCCCGCTTCGAGCGCCGCCACGCCAAACGATTCCTGCAGCGAAGGCATCACCATGATATGGTGTGCCACAAGAAATTTGTATATCTCGTCGTTCGGAATATAACCCACGAACTCGACCGACTTCTGAAGTTTGAGACTGATGACCAGTCGCATGAGCTCCTTGGTATATTCTCCCCGACCGGCCACTGAAAGATGCAAATCAGGAATCTCGCGCCGAGCCAGAGCGAACGCTTTGATCAGGATATGGGGTCCATAGACCGGCCGATGCGACTTAATAAAGCAGAGTTTGACCGGCAAAGTCGCCGGCGGTGCCGCTACTTGTTCCAGCACCGGAACCCCAAAAGAAACCAGTGAGATTCTGTCTTTCAGTTCCGGCAACAACTCAACTGCATGGTCAAGCAGGAAATGGCTGGTTGCGGTGACGTGGGCCGCCTTGTGGAGGACCTTTCGCATGAATCGCTTGCCGATCGGCCCGGACGTGAATTCAACAATATCACTTCCCCAGACCGACACGATAGTCGGTGAGACACCGGCCATGAGTCCCCAGAGCCCAAATCCTGATGCATAGTGGACATGCAGAAGATCCGGCTTGAATTTCGCTGTGGCGATCAACGCCTTGGGAGCGCCGAGGAGATATGATATCGGGCCGAAATACGGTGTGATGGTGGTCGGTACATGCGGAACCGGAGTCCCACCGCAGGAAAATACCCGCACCTGATAGTCGCGTTTCGCCAAACCATCGACCCACCGCACTATATGTTCGGAGTCTCCCCAGCCATAGATGGCGATCTTGCTACCTGACATCGGCGGGAATTCCTCTCAACCGTCGCAGATAACTTCCAAATCCAAACAGGAACATCAACACCGAATAGAGACCCGCCGTGATGACGCCGGAAACGGCCAGCCGCTCGGCCGCTTCGAGCCAGCTGGAATCAGACTCGAGTCCTTGTTCAAACTGACTGACATAGACAAGCGCCATACCGAGCACCAAGCCCATTCCTATCAACCGCCAGACCGTACGGCGGAATTCCGGGTTCATTCCTTCGCGCGATTTGCGCAGGCAGAAGATAAGCAAACCGGCCGCCATCGTCAGCATTGAAGCCGAAGTCGCCAGGGAGATACCCGAGAAGCCGAACCACCGGGGTAAGAGAATAGTACCGGCTATTTTGACGCCGTAACCGGCTATCGTGATGAACAGGACGGAGCGAGCCCATCCCTTGGCATAGCAGGCGCGGACCGATGTTGATATGATAAACAGGGCGACAATTGTCGGGCAATATGGCTCCAGCAGCTGCGTGGTGAGATCGAGCGAGGTACTGTCAAACACGCCGCGCAGGAAGATGACGTGAACAATGTCCTGGGCATTGAAATAGAAGAAGAGCGCAATCGGCAGAGCGATCAACAGTCCGCCGGTAACGGCAAAACGGTAAATTCGGCCGAACCGCTCCGGATCATCTTCATGATCGATGGAAGAAAACATCGGGAATACAACCGTTGCGATAGCGAACCCGACAATCGCATCCGGCAGTTGGACCAGCACCTGGCTGTAGTTAAGAGCCGAGATGATTCCTTCGCCGAACCGGGCGGCGATGTAACGGTCTACCAGAAAATAGGATCGATTCAGGAGTTCAATGACGACCAACAGACCGGCAGTCGGGAGCAACATTCGAAGCGTCTTCTCGCGAAGCGAGAATGAATAGAACTTCAGTCCTCCCAGTCTGGCCACCCGCGCCCCCAAATAGACATTCTGGGCGAACGAACCAACTACCAGTCCTATCACCGCAGCCCCCACTGAGAAGAACTGCGCGAGGAAAATGACCGCCGTAATATTAATGAGGTTATCGACGATATAGCTTCCCGACGGGTAGGTGAATATCCGCCTGGTGTTGAGGATGGCACGAAGAAATGCCTCACTCGTACCCAGCATGGCGATAATCGCCGTGACTCTCGTATAGAACAGGATCCGATCGAATTCAGTGCTGAGGTGCCCTCGTGACCAGAGCGGGAGCAAAATGGGTGCTGCCAGAATGATCAACCCCGTAACAACCGCCGCAGTGAGCATCCACTTGTTAAACAATGTCCAGGCAGAGTGCCAGTGGTCCGCCTCGGTTCGGCCGTCGGATTCAAACAGGCGGGTCAAATGCGGAACAAGCAGATTGTACGTCGCGAAATTGATCACGCCGTACGCCAGCGCAGGAATCATGACCGCCACAAGGTACAGGTCGTACTCCGACGACGTTCCAAACCGATCGGCAATCACGATCTCTCTTCCAAGCCCAAGGACCTTGGATAGAAATACCACGGTGGCAACGCCGGCGACGGCTCTGACGGTCTTACCGGCCATGGACCCCTTTACGAATGCGATTCAGTGCGGTTGGCGTGGCTATCATAATTACCAAGTATCGCGCATGAAGTCCAATCGCGCAAAAACAAAAAGCCGCCGGACGAAATGCCCGACGGCTCAGTATTAGTGCGGAAGAGCTTAGGCGACCAGCTCCTTGACCACTTTGATGACTTCGGTCTGCTCCGCTTCGGTCATCTCAGGATAAACCGGAATGGAGAAGACTTCATTGGCCGCTTTGATCGTATGAGCAAAGGAGTCCTGTTTGTAGCCAAGATACTTGAAGCAGTCCTGCTGATGGAACGGCACCGGGTAATAAATCGCCGTACCGATACCAGCTTTGCGGAGTCCTTCAAAAATCTGTTCACGCTTTGGCGAACAAAGCGTGTACTGGTTGTAGATATGGAAAGTCGACGACGGCATTACTTTGGGCGTGCGGAGATTCGGGATCCCGGCCAGCTCCTTGTCATACCGCTTGGCATGTTCAATCCGCTTCTCGGACCATTTCCGGAGATACGGCAACTTCACGAGGAGAATGGCGGCCTGAATCGTATCGATACGGGAATTGTAGCCGATGATCCGATGATGATACTGCGGTTTCTGGCCATGCTCACGGAGAATGCGGCAGAGCTCGTACAGCTCCTCGCTGTTGGTGGTGATGATACCGGCATCGCCGCCTGCACCAAGATTCTTGGATGGGAAGAAAGAGAAACAGCCCAGATCACCAATCGAGCCGCACATCTTTCCCTTGTATTCCGCGCCAATAGACTGCGCGCCATCTTCGATCACCTTCAAATTGTGCTTCTTGGCGATCTGCAGGATCGGGTCTAAATCGGCCATCTGGCCGAACAGATGGATCGGCATGATTGCTTTGGTTTTGGGGGTGATTGCCGCCTCGATCAATTTCGGATCGATATTGAAGCTATCCGGTTCGATGTCGACAAATACCGGTGTCGCACCTAACCGTGAGACGACGCCGGCACTGGCGAAAAACGAGAAGTTCGATGTGATCACTTCGTCCCCCGGGCCGACACCGCACGCCTTGAGGGCAATGAGAAGAGCATCGGTACCGGACGCGACGCCGATTGCGTACTTGGTTCCGCAATAAGTGGCGATCTCTTTTTCAAGCTGGGCAACTTCCGGGCCAAGGATGAATTTTCCATGCGCCAGAACGTTCAGTACCGCCTTGTCCATCTCCGGTTTGAGATAAGCATACTGGCGGGTCAAATCTAATAAAGGTACGGCCATACTACTGAATTACTCCTTCCAACCCTGATTGTCCAGCAACTGGTCCTCAGGAACATCTCGAAACACTTTCGCCGGCATCCCAGCAACGATCTTTCGCGCCGGCGTATCTTTGGTAACAAGCGCTCCCGCGGCAACCAGCGTGTCTTCGTTGACGGTCATTCCGGGGAGTATGGTAGCATGGACGCCGATACGGGCGCCCCGCTTAAAGGTCGCTCCCTTGAAGTGCTTGAAGCGCTCCTCGGAACGGCCGATGTAATTGTCGTTTGAGGTCGCCACACAGGGGGCCACAAAGACACGATCTTCGATCTCCGAATAGGCGGTGACATACACGTTCGTCTCGAGTTTGACATAGCGGCCGATCGTGCAGAAATTCTCGATCGCCACGCCGCGGCCAACGATGGTGAAGTCACCGATCTTGACGTTTTCCCGAACGGTCGAGAGATCGGCTATCAGCACTTTGTTGCCGATCTCACATCCGCGGTAGATCACAACATTGGCGCCGATAATGCAGTTGGAGCCGATCTGAGCGGCAGGGACTTCTTTGTCCGACGTTACCGCGCTGTTTGCGGCGCGCATGGGACGCTTGCCGATCACCACGCCATCATCGATCCGGACATTGTCGCCAATGACCGTGCCGTCGTGAATGATAACATGGTGCCCGATTACGCACCCTTCGCCGATTCGAGCCTGGTCGCTAATGACGCAGAACTCGCCGTGACGGCTGCCGCTCCCGAGGCGGGCCGAACTCGCGATTATTGATGTAGCCATATCTGTTATACTATTCCTGAATAGAGTGGTTGATAATCCTGGCCGAAATCAGCGATTTGCGCGCTTCACCCCCGGCAGCCATCCGAAAAATGCGCCGAGTATGTACTGAACCCGTTCGTACTCTTGTGGATTGTTGCGCCGCATCCGGTCCATATACTCAAGGAGCGCTACGAGCAGAAGGGCGGCAAACAGTGAAAGCACGAACGCCGCTCCGGTGATCAGCGTCCGCTTCGGACGACTCCGAACTTCCGGAACACGGGCTTCATCGAGTACGGTGATAGTCGGGGATTCTTCCTTCTCCTGAATCTTTGCGCGTTCCAGCTGATCCAAGAGCATATTGTACAGCGATTCGCTGACTTTGACCTTGCTGTACAGAAGTTCGTACTTCCCTTTCAGGGTCGGGATCTGGGAGACCGGCATTGAGAAATAGGACGAGGTCGCGCCGCCGGTTTCCAGCGTGGAAAGCTGCTTTTCCAGAATTGTCCGTCGCTGCCGCTTTTCCACCAGTTCGGGATTGTCTCTCCCCAGCGTCTGCTCGCTGATCTGAAGTTCCAGATCGATCTTGGCCAGATCGACTTTGAGACTGCTCGCCTGCTCGATGGCCAGACGGGTCTGCTCATCAAAATCAACCGCCTTGTTCTCCTGCTGGAATCCTTCGATTGCCAGCCGCGATGAATCCAGTTCCCGCTTCACCTGGCTCAGACGTTCTTCGATGAATATCCGGTTGTGCCGCGCGCGGCTGGAGACTATCTCCTGATTGACCTTGTTAATTTCCTCGGAGAAGGCGTTGGCCATATCGGCGGCCATTTGGGGGTCTTTGTCTTCAACCCGAATCGAAACCAGCCCTTCGGCCGTCACCCTGAAATCGCAGTGGCTCAAAAGAGCCAGATACGTGTCTTGCTGTGTATGGGTATCATATCGATCGGCCAGCTTGAATCGTTCGACAATCCGATCGGTCACCGTTCTGCTCTGCAGAATCCTGGCATAGATATCCGATGCCGTCACCATCACCGGCAGGTTGAGTCCCCCGGTCACCGAAACCATTTCTGATAGTTTGGAAAGTTGATCAATGGTGCTCGAAGAGTCTTTCGGCGGCAAGAGTAGCGCATTCGCCTCATACCACTTCGGCATGACCAACGTGACCGCGATAGCGACAATCGTGGCGGTCAGGACAATGCCATAAACGAGACCACGGCGTTTGGCCACTGCTTCCAGCAATATCCAGAGATTGCCGCTTGACTGCTCGCTCACGGGAGTTTCTCCAGTTGTTTGACTATCACTTCGTCACCATCGGCAACGGCAGCCGCCGGACCGGTCGTAAGCGTGAGTTTCGAGATCCGGTCGAACAGCAGAATCTCGGACTTGTTGGCAACCGGCAGATACCCGCCGGCGGCGTTGATATAGTACTGGGCATCTTTGCCCACTGTGAACGGCTGAAGCCCGGGATTTCTCACCAATCCACTCACCCGGATATATCCAACTCGGATAGGAATCATGATTGAGTCAGCCGGCCGAAGGACCAGCAACTTGAAAGTCTCCGTCTCGGGAGCCGGCGCCAGAATCGGGTAGCGGGTGTCATCCTGGTGACCCCACGGATCACGATCAAGCCGGCGGAACACCGTCACACGATCCATATTGCTTCGGGCAGTCGGACCACCAGCCTGCTGAATTGCCTGGCTCAGCGTGATCCCCTCGACGTACGGTATACGACCCGGATTGGTAATCTCACCGAAAAGGGAGATTCTTATTTCGTCGGGAGTCTCTTCCACCCGCGGCACCTGAATAATGTCTCCTGCCCGCACCTGTGTGTCGCCAGCAGCTCGCCCCAGAAGGCGGACGTGGGTCGAGTCGCCGGACTTTCTGACACCGCCGGCAAGGCCGATCAGGTCCTGGAGCTTATCCGACTCCTTCAATTCAACTTCGCGTGGATTCTCCACTTCCCCTACCACCTGCACTCGGGCGGCAAGACGGGGAGGTACGGTAATTCGACTGCCGGCATACAGGTATGGGTCAGCATTCTCCTGCGAAAGATATATCGATGCATCAAGATCCACCGGCAACGCTACCGGTCCACCATCAAGCACGATCGCGCGAGTAGAACCGGTGGGGACTACTCCGCCCGCTCGCTGAAGCACCGTCGAAACCCGCTCTGATGTATATGCGCGGTACATGCCGGGACTTCTGACCCGTCCAACTACCAGAATGCTGATTGGAACCGGATGAGAAACAGAGATGTCGATTTCCTTGGTGTTAAACTGACGAGTCAAAGGCTCATAGAGAATTGTGCGGGCCTGTGTGAGAGTCTTACCGCGAAGATCAAAGGAGCCGATGCTGGCCTGTGAAACGCGCCCTTCGGCACTGACTCGCAGGATGAGTTGCGGGAGGTTGGTCCGAAGGAAAGTGACAGTAAGTTCTTCCCCCGGGCGGATCATGAATTGATCGGGGTTTATTGGGCGGTCATAACTTGAAACGGAATCCGCTGCCCCCCGCTGTGCCCACGCATGCCCGGATGCGACCAGGAGCACGAGGCCGATCAGCACTAATTGTAGTAATCTCTTGTGAGTCTGTAACTTCAATCCAATAATCCCTTTGGCCAGACAGAATAGGCGATGCCGTAGGGGAAGTCAAATGGTATCATTAATCGGTTAAGCGCTTTGGCCCCAACAACAAACCGGCCAGTCCCAGTGGACCGGCCGGCATGCATTTGGCCAGAGTTCCGCTAAACCGGATTAGTTGCGAAGGTGAGTCACATTCTCCGTTTCGGAATGATCGGCCACTGGGGCACCTGCCCTGGCAGCCTGATAATTCACGGCCGCCTTGACAAAGTCACGGAACAGCGGATGCGGGCGAAGCGGGCGCGATTTCAGTTCCGGATGGAACTGCACCCCGACAAACCATGGGTGATCCGGTACTTCGACGATCTCGACAAGTTTTCCATCGGGGGATACGCCGGCCATGAACAGCCCGTGATTCTTGAGCATTTCGCGATAGGCATTATTCAATTCATAGCGGTGCCGGTGACGTTCGCTGATAACCGGCGTGCCATATGCTTCGAGCGATTTGCTCCCGGCCGCCAGATCGCACTGATAGGCGCCAAGTCGCATCGTCCCGCCGAGCTCGGTAACCCCTTCCTGATCCGCCATCAAGTGGATGACCGGATGCTTGAGATCGCGGTAGAACTCATAGCTGTGGGCATCTTCGAGTCCGCACACGTTGCGGGCATATTCAATCACGGCGCACTGCATCCCGAGACAGATGCCAAAGAACGGAATCTTATTTTCGCGCACATAGCGGATCGCTTCGATCTTCCCTTCGACTCCCCGTTCGCCAAAACCACCCGGGATCAGCAGACCATCGATATCGAATAGATACTTCTCAGCTCCGCCCTGTTTGATCTCTTCGGAGCTTACCCAGATCAAGTCAACCTCGGCTTCCGAGGTCACGCCGGCGTGCACGAATGATTCGATAATCGACTTATAGGCATCCTTCAGGTTCACATACTTGCCGCAGATGGCAATCTTGACATGGCGGCGCGGGTTCTTGACCCGATACACCATTTCTTCCCACTGCGCCAGATCCGGCTCCGGAAGCTTCCATCCAAAATGGTCGCAGACGATCTGATCCAGCTGCTGGGCGTGGTACCTGATCGGTACTTCATAGATAGTGGAGACATCTTCCGCCCCAATGACTGCCTTGGTCGGGACCGAACAGAAGAGACTGATTTTTTGTCTGAGCGCTTCGTTGAGCGGTTTGGCCGAGCGACACAGCAACACGTTGGGCTGAATACCGATTTCTCGAAGTTCTTTCACAGAGTGTTGGGTCGGCTTGGTTTTTACTTCACCGGCCGATGGGATGTATGGCACAAGAGTAACGTGGACGAATATGACATTTTCCTGCCCCTCTTCCATGGCGATCTGACGGATCGCCTCAAGGAACGGCAGGGATTCAATATCGCCGACCGTGCCGCCGATCTCCGATATCACAACATCGGGTCTCTCCCCGCCCCGCTGCCAACTGCGCACGCGGGACTTGATTTCTTCGGTGATATGCGGAATGACCTGGACGGTGGCGCCGAGATAATCGCCGCGCCGTTCACGGGTGATGACGGTGTTGTAGATTTGACCGGTCGTGACATTGTTGGAGCGCTCCATCGACTGATCCAGAAACCGCTCGTAGTGTCCCAGGTCGAGATCGGTCTCCGAACCGTCATCGAGTACGAACACTTCGCCGTGCTGAAACGGATTCATCGTGCCTGGATCGACATTAAGGTACGGGTCAAACTTCACATTGCGGATTTTCAGGCCGCGCTGTTTGAGCAAGTAACCGAGCGATGATGCGGAGATCCCTTTTCCAAGCGATGACACCACGCCGCCGGTCACGAAAATGTATTTGGTTGACGCAGAGTCGGACATAGTTCCCTCTATAGCTTAATCGTATCGAGTTTTCCAAGATCGTCCGGGCTGTCCACTGATACTGTGCGGACATCCCTTAAATATAGGCGGATTCGGCCGCCATGCTCCAAAATCCTGAGCTGTTCCAGCGATTCCGCTTTTTCCAATCCCGATGGCTTCCATTGAGCATACGCACGAAGTGCCTCGGGGCGAAAGAAGTAAATACCCACATGTCGAAAAAAGCGATACTGACCGGCGCGCGCTCCTGATTCCGGATGTTGCAGGAACGGTATCGGATAGCGTGAAAACCACAAGGCATGGTTGTCAGCGGACACTGCCACTTTCACGACATTTGGGTTGAACAGATCGTCGTCGCGAGTGATCTTCCCGGCCACAGTCGCATACTGGATGGACCTGTCGGATGTCATGCTCGCCAGAACATGATCCAGAACAGCCGGTTGCAGCCCGAGATTGTCCCCCTGGATATTTATCACGACACTCCCGGTGAATTTCGAGGCAGCCTCGGCTACCCGGTCTGTCCCGGAGAGATGTTTCCGTTTGGAGATGAATACGTCTGCTCCGAAATCGGTGGCGATCTCGGCAATTTCGCGGCTGTCGGTCGCGATCAAAACGCGATCGACCCGGCGGGCTTTCAGTGCCGCTTTCCAGACATAATAGAGAAGGGGTTGTCCCCGATAGGGATAAAGGACCTTGCGGGGAAATCGGCTGGAACTGAGTCGAGCCGGAATCACGGCAAGGACCTCTTTACTCATGATCCAAGAACCCTGGGGACCAGGAAAAACTCCTCATCATGGTGCGGGGCGTTGCGGAGCACTTCCGGGCGGGGAAGCGATGGTTCAACGACATCGTCCCGCAGGCCGCTTTCGGCCGATTGGGACTGATTATAGGGTGCGACGCCGCTTGTGTCCACATCGGCCAACTGATCGATATAGCCTAGAATGACAGTAAGTTCGGTGGTGTAGCGATCAATTTCTGATGGGGTCAAATTCAACCGCGCGAGGCGGGCAACATGCTCTACTTGCTGTCTTGATAGCGGCATGGGCCATGATACGGAGGATGGCATCCGGCGTCAAGGCCAAAAGACCCGACTTTGTTAGTCTTTGTTAACTCAATGCCCGAAAGGGACTAAAGGAATCCGGTCCGGCTCCGACAATGTTTCTATGTCTCAAATTGAAACGACAAGGACCCGGGCATATGAAACAGTTGCAGTTTGATGCGGACGTGCTCCCCAATCGCACGCTCTCAGCCTCCCGCACACCACACACCGCGCTCCAAACCGACACACTCCAACCTCGCATCGTCTCCCTCCTGCTTGGCCTGACCATGAGAGACTGGCTGTGTGACGCTGACAAAGAATTCCTCGATGACCTCGTGTGCGACCCTGAGTTGGTCTTCCTCATCAAGCAAGGCGTCTGTCTTCACCCCGAAGGTGCCCAGTTTATCCCGGTTGAACAGATAGAATCCTCCCATCGCATGGCCGGCAACGCCGTCTTCGCCCAACGGCACACCATTAGCCGCGGTCATGAACATACGACCCTCAGAATCCGAAGCGCCAATGTCGGCCACACCGCCGGCCCGGAATTGATACTTGGCGTGCTGGGACGACTGCATCGTGAAGATCAGTCTCTGGCCGACCACAGATTTGAATCACTGGTTGAAGCGTTTCGGCGGGCGCAGAATTCACTGGAAACGCTCGTTGCATCACTCAACCCCGTTGTTCCACAGGGACAGCCGGCGCTGTTTGTAAATCGTTGCTCGGGCCGGATAATCGGACTCAACGCCTCCGCACATGAGACTCTGGACGTCCCGGAAGAAGAAGTCATCGGACTTGAATATGGTCGGGCACGTGAATTTCTCGCAAGTACCCTCGCCGACAAAATCTTGAAAATAAAGAACGTCAGCCACGATGGTCTTGAACTGGCAGTAATCATGATTCTGTCAGAGCCGGAACCTGAACCGGCTGCGCCAGCGATCGCCGCTGCTCCGACCATGGGCTTTATCCAAACTATACGAAACAAGGTGAGTTCGATCTCTTCGGCCGCTTTACACCTTGAGTCAATCCTCGGCAACAATCCGGGAAATTCCGTCAGTGAACTGATTCAGATCATTCGCGAAGAAACCGCCGACCTCGACCGCCATGCCTGGCGCCAGGAGCTGATCACACGATACGATGAACTCCCCGGAGTAGAAACTAATCCGGTAGCGGAACTAAAATCAGCGATCGACCTGGTCAGCGCCTTTCGGAATAAGTGCCGGATCATGTTGTTCGAAGATGCCATCGATGGCTGCCGATTCCTCTGTCCGCGGTCGAGCATGCTGCTCTTATTTGAATCCGTCCTCCGCTCTCATTTGACCGCCAACCATGATCAAATCGAATCCCGCATAACCGTTCGGTGTGCCAAGTCGGAAGGGAATATAGCCGTGATCTTTCAGACCAAGCACCATGACTCCAATGGTGAACTGGCGTTTCATCCCGATTGGCTGGATTACCTGCATCGCCTGGCTGCAGCCATGAGTCTCAAGGTTACCCACGCGGTCGATGCTGCCGCCAACACTCTCAAAACCCAAGTGAGCACGAAGTAAGAGGTCGCCAATATGAATAGTTCTTTCGAACCCAAAAACGCCAAGATTCTGGTCATCGACGACGAACAGATGGCCCGCAGCCTCATATGTACTGTGCTGACTGGTGAAGGGTATCAGGTTCTCGAGGCCGAGTCAGTCGCCGAAGGCATCGCTGTACTGCGGGAGCAGACAGTCGATCTGGTGCTCACGGACCTTCGGATTGGCGAAGGATCCGGCATGGATGTCATTCGCATCGTCCAGCAGTCGTACCCGCAAACCGAAGTCATGCTGATGACTGCCTATGGTACGATCGAGAACGCGGTTGAGGCAATCAACGCCGGGGCGTTTGACTATGTCACCAAGCCGTTTTCGAACCAGCATTTGCTGGTCAAGGTGCAGAAGGGCATAGAACGGAAGATGATGCGACAGGAGCTGTCGGTACTCCGTCAGCACGTGGCGATGTCGTACGGGTTTGACAACATCGTGGGGATCAGCAAGCCGATAACTCAATTGAAGGAAATGGCGCGCCGGATTGCCCCAACCGACATTACCGTCCTTATCACCGGACCGTCCGGTACCGGTAAAGAGCTGTTTGCGCGGGCCATTCATCATCATTCCAACCGTCGGTCAGCCCATTTTGTGGCTATCGACTGCAGCGCCATCCCGGAAACGCTGTTGGAATCTGAATTATTCGGTTACATGAAGGGCGCCTTTACTCACGCCACCCAGAACAAGAAGGGTCTGTTTGAAGAAGCCGATGGGGGCACGGTCTTTCTGGACGAAGTAAGCAACATGCCGAACTCGACTCAGTCCAAGCTTCTGAGATTTCTCCAGGACTCTGAAATCCGCCCAGTCGGGGCGGTTACTTCGCGCAAAGTGAATGTCCGCATCGTAGCAGCCACAAATCGTGACCTCAAAGACATGGTGGCCGAAGGGACCTTCCGTGAAGATCTCTATTTCCGCCTCAATGTAATTCCGCTCAACCTGCCACCGCTGGTGGACCGGGCCGAAGATGTCGCGATGTTGGTGGAATATTTCCTGCGCAAAATATCGCATGAACTCAAGGGACCGGCGATTTCCATCACCCGGCCGGCGATCGATCGTCTGTTGAGCCATCGGTGGCCCGGCAACGTGCGCGAGCTGGAAAATACCATGAAGCGGGGCGCCGCCCTTTGCCATAATCACCAAATCGATATCGACGATATCATTTTCATCGCCGGCGAGCGTCCGGTTACGGCCGAGGCCGAAGTTCCCAATCGCGTGTCACTGACGATCAAAGGCGGCCTGTTGGACAGCGGCCAGCGCTCCCTGATAATCAAGGCGCTCAATGACAACGACTGGAATTTTACCAAGACGGCGACCGATCTGGGTATTGGACGAACGACACTGTGGCGCAAAGTAAAGAAGTACAATCTGGCCAAGGTCGAAGCCGGCGAACCGGTCGGCGTTACTGACGCTGATTAGTCCTCTGCATCAACTTGGCCCGTCGGCGAGCCTCGTTGTGCTGATCGTTGGTCTTTGAGAAAATGTGCCCGCCTGTACCATCGGCGACGAAATAGAGATAGTCAGTTGTCGCCGCATGGAGGGTCGCCTGAATGGCAGCCATCCCCGGTGAATTGATCGGTGTCGGAGGGAGCCCTACATTGAGGTAGGTGTTGTAGGGGGACGGCTTCTCCAGATCGTTCCGGGTCAGCAGACGGTCCAGCCCGCCTAATCCGTAAATAACAGTCGGATCAGCATCGAGATTCATCCCCAGTTTCAATCGATTGAGATAGACTGATGCAATCTGCGGTTCTTCGGTCTCAAGTCGCGCTTCCGCCTGGACAATCGATGCCAGTATCAGCGCTTTCTTTTTCGACAGGCCGCTCAAAATCGTGTCGGCCCAAATTCCGTTGGTACGGGTGTGGAACATCCGCACCATCGTCTCAACCACCGACTTGACCTGTGTTCCGGGGGCAAACAGATAGGTCTCCGGGAACAAGTATCCTTCCAAATACGGAATGCCCAGACTGTTCAAGAATCCGGTGTCACTGCCCAAAGCGACTATCGCAGCCGAGTCCAGTCCCAGCTGATACTTCATTTGCGATGCAACTTTCCAGAGCGGCAATCCTTCAACAATCGTCAACCGCACCTGGGCACCTTCCCCCTTCGCCAGTCGATCCAGTACCGACTGCGCCGAGTTCTTGCCAATGAATCGGTAATCGCCGGGAATCAGGCGAGTGTCGATCTTTAGTAATCGCGCCGGAATTTTTACCAGTAGCCGGGTGTCAATTACTTTCTGGTTGTAGAGCTGATCAACAATCGATGAAAATGAATCCCCTTGCTTGACCGTGACCACAACAGCCGCCGTTCCCAGGTCGACTTTGTGCACGTAGCGGTAGTAAATGTAACCCGAACACAACAGGATGATCGCCAGACCGGTAGAAACGATATAGCCCCAGGAAAACCGATCCGGTTTGAGGACACGAACAAGAAGCAGTACGCCCGCGAAGCAGAGAAGCAGAAGACCTAATACCGCCAACGCGGCGGTTACGAAAGCATACCAGAGATACTCCCAGAATTTCACGCGCGTCTTGTCAGCCATGGTGCTCTTCTAAGAACCTCTGAAGGATGATGACTGCCGCTATTCTGTCCACCCGCTTCTTGTCCTTGCCCACGCGCTTGCCGTGAGCATGGATTACCGAAGCTGCTTCCACTGATGTATATGCTTCATCCACGCGATGGATCGGTCCCTTGAAGACGGTCGATAACTGCTCGATGAACTTATCGACCTCCAGACACTTGGGGCTCTTGTCCCCGCTGGCAAGCACCGGATAGCCGATCACAATTGTCGCCGGCTGAATCTCGGCAATGATCGCAACGATCTTGTCCCATGCATCCCGTTTCGACTTGACTTCCAGGGTGGTGAATGGTGACGCGATGATTGCCAGAGCATCCGATTTGGCCACCCCGATGCGCCTGGAGCCATAGTCAATCGCGAGAATCGTTTTGTCCGAGGAATTGGTCATGCGATGCTAAGTACGCGGCTTGACGCCTGCATGTCAAAAAGAATAACCGGCAGAGCGAATGGAACTATGTCTTCCGTTCCTTCTTCTTGGCGGCCGGGAACAGGACATTGTTCAGAATGAGCCGGTAGCCCGGCGAGCTCTTATACAGCGAAAGATCGGTGGGAGGATTGTTCACCATATGCTGGTAATCTTCGGGATCGTGCCCGGCATAGAACGTGAATGTTCCTCTTCCAAGATCACCGTGAATATACCGGACTTCATCGAGATTATCCGGCTGCGCCAGAATTATGACCGACTTCTTGAGCAGAGACTTCCTGAATCCGGTCACCTGCCCCATAAAACCGTCGACCGTTGAGACATGGTCCTGCACAAGCATGGTCGGGACCGGATCAAGCTTGGCGGAGAATTCAAAGAGATAGAAGAAGTCCCCCTGCTGAGCGGGAAACCTCGCCAGACGATCCGGATAGGTGTCGATATTGGAACGGCGGTAAGCGAACGGATCGATATTGATCTGGAAATTCTCGAAGGCAAACGCCTTGGTGAAATCCAGCTTTGACTGGGCATCCGGATCAACCGGGTCACCGTCGAATTCGCGAGGGACAATATCCACCCCTTCGGCCGCCAGCGCGATATCCATCGTCTCGGGCGCCGAACACATGGAAAACAGGAATCCACCGCGTCGGACATAGTCGTTGATCGTCTTAACGACATCGAGTTTCATCAGAGAGACTTTGCTGTAGCCAAGTTTCTTGGCCATGTCTTCGTTGGTGCTGACATCGGACTGGTACCACGGTTCGTTTCGGAAAGCGCCGTAGAATTTCCCGTACTGCCCGGTGAAGTCCTCATGATGGCAGTGCAGCCAGTCAAATTCCTCGAGTTTCCCCGCCAGCACTTCCTGATCCCAGACCACGGTATAGGGGATTTCAGCGTAATTCAACGCCAGCATGACGGCATCGTCCCACGGACGATGGTTTGGCGGAGAATAGACTGCCACCCGCGGCGCCTTCTCCAACTCCACCCGTTCCATGTTCTCAACTTCGATCTGCCGGAAAATATCAGCCTGCATCGCTTCGGTGATCTGTTCGAATTTCACACCGGCCAGGAGACAGTTGTCGATCACATCCTGGAAATTGTCGATCAGAAACGACCCGGCCCTATAATTGAGCAGCCACTGTGACTTGTGTCCCTTTTCCAGGGCATGGAATATGACACCGTACGCTTTGAGATGATCGGTCTGCGCTTCATCCATCGGGATCAGCAACGATGCTGATCGCACCGATGATGTCGGAATCAGGACCAGGCCGATACAAACGGCCATCAGGCAAGTCGCCGCCAACCCACGGTTCATTAGAGCTGTTCTATGCCAAATGTGATTCTTCAGGATACTCATCTCTCAATCTTGTACCCGATCATTCCTGTTCGGGTTTAGCTTTTTCGCCCCTGGCCATCAATTTCTTCCGCATTTCCCGGTAATGCAGCATGTAGTCGTGGAGTTTCCCTTCCCGTCCCCGGTCGGTCGGATGGTAGTAGGTCGTCCCTTCCAACCCCTCGGGAAAATACTCCTGATCGGTGATTGCGTCGCTGAAATCGTGCGCGTATTTATAATCTTTGCCGTAACCTAGCGCTTTCATGAGCCGGGTTGGGGCGTTGCGAATCCAGAGCGGGACCGGCAATGACCCCTTGTCACGGGCATCCGCCCGCGCCTTTTCATAGGCGATGTAGATGGCGTTGGATTTGGGCGCGCAAGCCATGTACACCACCGCCTCGGCGATTGCCAGTTCCCCTTCCGGCGAGCCCAGGAAGTGGTAGACATCTTTGGCATTAACAGTAAGTGTTAAGGCATACGGATCAGCCAGCCCGACATCTTCGGCCGCGAACCGGATCAACCGCCGGATGATATACATTGGATCTTCACCACTATCCAGCATGCGACAGAGCCAGTACAGCGCGCCGTCCGGATCGCCCCCCCTAATTGTCTTGTGAAGCGCTGAGATAAGATTGAAGTGCTCATCGCCGGCCTTGTCATACAAGAGCACCGACCGCTGATTCACCTGCTTGAGCGCATCGAGCGTGATCGCGGCATTCTTACCGACAAAGTCAGCCGCCAGTTCCAGAAGAACCAGCGCCTTGCGGGCGTCACCATCGGCGGCAGCGGCGATAAAGTCAAGGGCATCATCTTCGACCAACAGCCGCCACTTTCCCAGCCCCCGATCCGGGTCCTGAATCGCCCGCACCACGATGATCTTGATCGCTTCTTCATCGAGCCGTCCGAGCACATAGACTCGCATCCGGGACAAAAGAGCGCCATTGACTTCAAACGACGGGTTCTCTGTCGTCGCGCCGATCAGAACAATATCCCCCTTTTCCACATACGGGAGAAACGCATCCTGTTGGGCTTTGTTGAATCGATGGATTTCATCGACAAAGATATACGTCCGGCGACGGGTCGTATTGTAATACTGCCCCGCTTTGGAGATGATCTCTTTGATTTCTTTGATACTGGATGATACCGCTGAAAACGGAATGTACTGCCCGCGCGTCGAGAGCGCGATCAGTTCCGCCAGCGTCGTCTTGCCGGTTCCGGGCGGACCCCAGAAGATAATCGAGCCGACATTGTCGCTCTCGATCGCTTTTCGAAGCGGCGTGCCGGGTCCGACTATCGTTTCCTGCCCGACAAACTCATCGAGCGTTCGCGGTCGCATCCGATCCGCCAGGGGGCGAGGCACATCAGATGCCTGCTTACCCCTCTCCTCCGGCTCCGAAACAAATAGATCCATGTCCGCCAAGATACGGCAGATGTCACCGCCAGACAATCACAAAGGGCACTACGGCTTGAGCAGCTCTGCCAGCCAAGTGCGGAACTTGGCGATTGTCTCTTTCGACGGCTGTTCGTGTCCGGCCTGCGGCTCCAGCTCGAAACTGACCTGCGCTCCCGCTTCCTTGAGTTTGGCTACTATCTGCTGAGTCAGATCAACTGGACAATTCCGATCATTGCCGCCATGGAATATGAAAACCGGATGTTTCGCAAAGGGAGTGAGGTTCTCCGCATTCAAGTAGTTTGGCTCCGACTTTGAACCCGACCACTGGTTGGCCAGATCGGGGTGTCCTGAAAAAATCGCCGCGCCGATGAACTTGGTCGGATGTTCCGCAAACGTGCGGTACGCACCGTAACCGCCCATAGAGAATCCGGAAATGACAATCCGCGTTGAATCGATGGGGTAGTTGGACATCACATCGGCCAGTGCTTCCATGATATCTTCCTGCGCGTGGTCGGCACTATAACAGTTCGATGTGCCGCGACCATAAGGCGCCAGGACGAACATGGAGTCTGAGAAGAGAGCCGATGGCAACGCCCGCTGGTCATCCTCGCCACTTCCGTGTAAGTAGACAACCAGTGGATAGGTTTTGTCCCGGCTGAACTGAACCGGAACCTGGAGGCTGTACGGTTGAAGACTCTTGTCTACAGCCGACTTGAATGCCCGCCGGACTACTCCCTTCTGAGTCGCGAGAAAGTCTTTGCCGGTCCTGGACATGGTGATAACCGTATCGAATTGCTGGATCATGCTGCGAAGTTTCGGTGCCGGCTGGTCCGGTCTGAGCTTACCTGCGGCGGTAGTAATCTGCGAGAGCAGAAACTCCATAGTCGTTTTTGTGGCGGGACTGAGTGAATCTGACGCCGCTTCGAGTTCCTTCTTGAGTACGGCAGGATCATGCGGCTTGAGAACGGTAAGGG
>JBATNE010000009.1:0-9446 GCA_049290195.1 Candidatus Zixiibacteriota bacterium | reverse complement strand
CCTGACCACCGGGACACCTTCGCTTCCCAGCTGCCCATAGGGGGCCGGCTTTATCATTGACAGGGGAGGCGATGATCGCTATAATTGGGGTAAGGGAAATATTAGGATCATTCGGGAGGTGTCACTTGAGAAATCTGCATTCACACGCGATTGTCGGGGAAGTTGTGGCGATTTGTTTTGTCGCCTTCTTAGCTTCGCCTTCAATGGCGCAACTTCCGCCGAAAGTGATCAACACTGGGGGCGTGTGCCCCTTCGGGACCTTTGTTGATCCTTCGATGTCTGTGTCTCACTGCAATTCAATCCAGTATGACTTTGACGCCTGTCCGGGGAACGGTGGTGACATATCTTTTCGCTTGGCCTCCGGTCCCGGCACAATCGATACGCTTACGGGCCTGTGGAAATGGGAAAATATCCCAGTAGGCTGGGCTGGCCAAAGCATCAGTGTTGGTGTCTTTGCATACGAGGCCGGCAATGGGAGGGGCGCGTCGGTTACGATGACTGTGACAATTCTGCCCGATGATCCGCCCCAGATTACCTCTGGATGCGCGCTTTCAACCATCTTCACCGGCCAGATGAGGAATACACAAATGATGGCGACGCCGGGAGACTGCGATGCTACTCTCTGGCAAGTACAGCTCCTGTCCGGGAACGCAGCTGCTCAGATCGGCATTGATGGAAACGGAATGGCCACTTTCAGTACGACTATTCCGGATCTGTACATAGTCCGGGTGATAGCAGGCGATGGCTTAGCGAGTGATACTTGCGACCACACGTATATTGTGCACGGTGGAGGAAATTGCTGTAGTGGGTTGAGAGGAAACGTGAATACTGTCGGCCCGGTGGATCTGGTGGATCTTTCGCTTCTGATCCAGTACCTGACTGTTCCGTATACAGTGCTTCCTTGCTATGAAGCGGCCAATATTAATGGTGTGGGTACGGTTGACCTGGCTGATCTCGGAAGACTGGTATCGTACCTGGTGGCGGGCACGCCGCCGTTGCAGAATTGTCCGTAGCCCGAATCTGATTTTCGTCAGTCTTCACCCCGGCCTTACTGGCCGGGGTTTTTTGTCTCTCCCCAGCGTGCTATGCAGTCAGATTCACAATGCGCCCACGTACCTGCAGGGGCACCGTGTGGGGAAATGACCTCACCTTGCCCAGACTTCTATGAATCACAATCGCTTGCATGACCGGGTCGGCTGAACCGGAAAAGCGGCACGTTTTTTTCGTAGTAGGGGGCTAGGAGAACCCCATGGACCATATACTAAACAACATCTTTGGCAACGGCTTCGCCATCGGACTGTCCGGACTGATTGCCGCAGCCCTCTTCTTCTGCATGGTAGGAATCAGAGAACTGGCTGATGATCGCCACGAAGGGCTGCTATACGTCGTGCTGGGTGTCTTTTTCATGGCGGCCCACTTCTACCTGCTGACGAATCTCCCGGCCTATCAACAGACGGGGGTCGGCACGGTAGAAAACCTGATGAAAGTCTGGAACTGGCTGGTGATGATCTTCGCGCCCGCGCTGATCGGTCTGTTCCTGCTGATCGGGCTGTACAATTTCGTGATCACACAGGTCAAGATCGGACTCACGAAAATGTTCTTCGGGCTTTCCCTCACGGCGTTTTTGTACTGGCTGGGAGCGGGATGGGCTATGGATATCCGGGGGATATTAACCGTGGTCTGGACATTAATCTGGTTCGATGTGGAGTTCGAGACCGCGAAATAGGAAAACGAATTACTGAGAAAATTACAGGCGCTGTCGAAGCGCCTTTTTTATTTGTGGGCGCGGGACAGGGCGGTCTGGACAATCTGCGCAAAGCGGGCAGCCAGTGGACCCGATGCGTAGTTGGCGAGCGCAAATGTATGGCCCGCGTCGGCCAGCCGGTCCGCGAGCGCGCGATCGTTCAACAACTGAACCATGGCATCGGCCAGGGCGGTACTGTTGTCGAGCTCAACCAACAGGCCGCGCTCGTTATGTTTGATGATATCAGGTATGCCGCCGGAAGCGGTCCCGATCACCGGTGCGCCGCAGAGCATGGCTTCTGACAACGCCAGCCCGAATCCTTCCTGGAACGAATTCAACACCACCATACCAGCCTGATTGTAGAGCGCACGAAGTTGCTGTTGCGGGACCGGTTGATTTATCACCACGCGCTTATGTATGCCGAGTTCCGAGATGAGCGTCTCGATAGCAGGCTGCATCGGGCCGCTGCCGTAAATATCGAGACGGGCTTTCTTGTGCCGTTCGGCCACCATCGCAAACGCGTTGACCAGGTGTTCCACCCGCTTCTGTTCGGTGAACCGCGTCACTGCCAGGATCATATTGGGATCGCGCGTAACCGCCTCGTCCCGATAGAAGAGCGTCTCATCGTGCGGCAACGGGAGAACTTCGAGCATCTTGCCGAGTCCCGGTTCGATGCGGAGTATTTCATCGCGCAGAAAACTCGAAACGACCGTCCATTTGCTGAGGCGCGGGAAGAACTTCCCGAAATACTTCCGGGTGACCACCATGTATTTGGCCATGATTCTGATGTCCGTGCCGTGCGAAGAGAGAATCATCGGCAGCTCGGTGTACGTGGCCAGTGATTTCATCACAATCCCGGACGGAACCAGCCAGTTGCCGGCGATAAGCTGGATCTGCTCTTTCTTGATGATATCGATCGCGGCAGTGCGGAAACTGTCCAGGAACCGCTTGAACTTAAAGATGCCCGAGATCGACCCGAGAACGAGATTGTGCATACTTCCCCGGTAGGCGATATCCTGATCTTTGTCATCATCGGCATACCGGAAACGGTACACGATAACCCCGTCCTGAATCTCGTATTCCGCGGCCCCGGCATCATGCGGCGCCAGGACGATCGGCGTGAGCCCCTGGTCAATGAGTCGCTTGGCCAGCGTGGCGATAAAGACACCGGCAAAGTCCCCCTGGTAGCGGGGGTAATTGTGGGTCAGAATGAGTATTCGGGGTGCGTCTGACATGGAGTAATGCTACGCAGTTGAGGGCATAATGCAAACATAAATGTCTGTTTCCCGGCGGTTTTGAGTCCACTATATTGCTTAACGCCCATGAAAATCAGTGAATCCAAACTAGATTTCGCCGTCCATCTGGATTTCAGCGCTATTCTCACCAACCCGATCCTGGACATTGCAGCCAGGGTCTGGGAAGAAGAGCGGTACGAAGCCTTCCGTGTCTGTTACCGGTCAATGCGTTTGATCGATGACCTTGTTGATACTCGGAAGGCATCAACCGATCCGATTTCCGAACAGGAGATTGCCGCGTTGGCCGGAAAGATGGATGCCTGGCTGGAATCGATTCGGACGCGGAAACCGCTCGAGGAGTATTCGGCGAAATTTGTCGAAGTTCTGGACCGGTTTGAGATGCCGCTCTGGCCATGGGAACGGCTCTGCCGCTCGATGCAGTATGACCTCAGGCACAACGGGTTCGCGACGTTTTCCACCTTTACGCGGTATTGCGAAGGGGCAGCCATTGCTCCGGCCGCCATTTTCATGCATCTCTGCGGAGTGCGACGAGACGGAAATAGCTATCGCAAGCCTTCATTCGATATTCGTTCGGCCGCGCGACTGCTGGCTATTTTCTCTTACATCACGCATATCCTCCGGGATTTTGAAAAGGATCAGCGCAGTCATTTGAATTACTATGCCGACTCGCTGATTGTGGCCTCCGGTTGCAGTCGGCCGATGTTGGAAGAGATTGCATTGTCGGGATCTCCGACTCCGGAATTCCGCCGGCTCATGCGGGAATACGCTCGAATCGGTGAATACTACCGCGGCCGGGCAAGACAGGTGGTCGATAAAACCTTGCCGCTCCTGGAAGAGCGGTACCAGCTCTCACTGGAGCTGATTTACGCCCTCTATTTGCAGATCTTCCGCCGCGTCGATCCTGACAATGGGCGTTTTGACCAGCAGGCGTTGCACCCAACGCCGGCGGAGGTGGAAAAGGAAATTCACCGGGTTATCAGCACTTTCCGTCCCTGCACCGGTTGAACTTCAGAAAAATATCGGGAAGATATCCCCCGTATCCGGGTATCAAGAGTACCGGCTACAGAAGCGGCCGGCCCGACGCTATAGAAACGAGAAAACATTGTGACATATACAGGAGGATCGCCTCACATGAAAAAGGGAATTTGGACACTGCTCGCCGTGGCGCTCTGGTCTGCTGCCGTCTACGCTAATGACATTGCCGTGACGGTCTACAACAATAACCTGGGTGTGGTCAGTGAAACCCGTCAGCTGGAATTCAAGAAGGGGACCGGAATTCTTGCCTTCAAAGATGTGCCGTCATCGATTGACGCCAGCTCCGTGAAATTCGAATTGGTCGGCTCCGGAAAGAACGTGGCAATTCTGGAACAGAATTATGCCTACGATCTGGTCAGCCCGGAGACCATGTACAACAAGTATGTCGATCAGGATATCGAGCTGATGGACAAAGAGGGGAAACTGTATTCCGGAAAGCTGATGGCGTTCAGTGGCGGCGCGGTTACACTCCTGGATAAGTCAGGCAAAGTGGTGATCGTGCTTCTGTCAAATATCACGCAGGTGACCTTCCCATCATTGCCCGATGGCTTGATCACGCGCCCGACCCTGTTCTGGAAATACAACGCCGACACCGGCGGGCAGTTCAACACGCGGGTAAGTTATCAAACCGGCGGCATGAGCTGGCAGGCGGAATATGTGGGCGTGCTGGATAAGACAGAGACCAGGCTTGGTCTGTCCGGATGGGCATCGATCACAAACAGTTCAGGCAAGAGTTATGCCGACGCGACATTGAAGCTGGTGGCCGGTGAAATCAACCGGGTACAGCCGCCGATGGCAACCGACAACTATGCTCTGCGGATGGGAAAAGTCGCCATGACCGCCGAGGCTGGCGGGTTCGAGCAGAAGAATTTCTTTGAATATCACCTGTATACCCTGCCGCGCAAAGCAACCGTTGCGGATCGCGAAGACAAGCAGATCTCGTTGTTTGATCCATCCAACGCAACTGTCCAGAAGATCTATCAGTACAAGCCGGAAAGCAGCGGATCGGATGTGAACGTGGCGGTGAAGTTTAAGAACTCCAAACAGACAGGGCTCGGGATGCCGCTTCCGGCCGGCCGGATCAGGATGTTCAAGGCGGATGACGATGGTTCGTTGATTCTGATCGGCGAGGACGCACTGGATCATACGCCGAAAGACGAAGATGTCGAGGTCAAGATCGGCAATGCCTTTGACATTTCGGCCGAAGAACGGCTGGCCAATCAGACCCGGGTATCGAATCAGGTGGAAGACCGGGATTACGAAGTGGAGTTTCGGAATCACAAAGATGTGCCGGTGACGATAAACGTGGAGAAGAAGTTGTGGGGATTCTGGGACGTCACCAAGGCCGGTTTTCAGTATAAGAAGAAAGACGCCAATACGTTGCTCTTTGACGTGACCGTGCCGGCGAATGATACTAC
Source organism: Candidatus Zixiibacteriota bacterium (assembly GCA_049290195.1). Classification (GTDB taxonomy): domain Bacteria; phylum Zixibacteria; class MSB-5A5; order GN15; family FEB-12; genus FEB-12. Next base: position 3,993 of record JBATNE010000009.1, on the reverse strand, counting down.
TGTCACGAAGTACTCGGTTCGGTTTACTACGCGATGAATCAAGGAGTTAGTTGACAGTGATTGTGACTTTAGTTACATTCCCGCGTTTGTGATTGGAAGAAAATGACTGTGAGGAGGTCTGGTTTGAAACAGCTTTTGACATACCTGATGGTGCTGGCAGTGGTGATCCTGGTCGCCGGAAATGCGAGCGCCAAATTTCAGGAAGGTGTTTATCTGAAGTCGGCGAAAATCGAGATTATCGCCGGAAGTAGCGGTGACCCACAACGGTATGTCAACGCACTCGCGCTCCTGGACTCGCTGGCATTCTACTATGGTCCGATGCCGGAAGCGTTTTCCTTGAGGTATCGTATTCTCGCCAGCTATGTCGACAATGAACCGAACCTGGAAAAGAAGGCTGTCCATATCGGCAAACTGGCGGTCTATCTTGATTCCACCGACTGGGCCTGCGCCAGCCCCACCGTCAAGGACAAGTACAAAAAGGACTGCAAGTCCATCGTCGGGCTCGCGGATTCACTCCGCGTGAAATACTGGCGCGAGTACTTTGCCGCCGGTGTCAAGCAGTTGAACCTGCTCGACACGCTCAATGACCAGATAAAGGAAGCCGGTTCCGACTCAGCCGTGGTGGAAGCGAATTCGGCCGCCATTAAAGCGAATGCTGATTCGGCGCAGACGAACTTCCGCCTCTGCATCACCCTGGACGCCAAAGACGAGCGCGCCTATGTCGCCATGGGGACGGTGTACGAGAAGCAGAAAATGTACGTGGAAGCGAACGAATGGCTGACCAAGGGGTTGCAGTCATCGAAAGATTCCGCCCAGATCCTGATGAGCATCGCCTACAACTACGTTCAGGGAGATAAGTACCCCGAAGCGGTGCCGTATTTCTCCGAATATCTGAAACTGCAGCCGACCGATACCAGCACGATGTTCAACCTGACCATCTGCTTTGTCCGGGCCAAGCAGTTTGACTCGGCCGCATCCTGGTATCACAAGATGCTCGAAATTTCTCCCAAGAACTTCGATGCTCTGCACGGAATCGGACGCTTCTTCAATACCAAAATGACCGCCGCCAACGATTCGGCGCGCATGTATCAGGAAAAGAAGGACGATGCAGCCACGAAGAAGTGGGACGGAATAAAGAAGCAGATGCTTGATTCTTCGTACACGTACTACAAGGCCGCCACAGCCTCCGATCCGACGGACAAATACGCGATGGAAGAATACGCGGTAGTGACCGCAATTCAGGGAAACTACGAAGAAGCGGGAGCCGCTTACAAGAAGCTCACGGAACTTGAGCCGGGTAACCCCACGTTCTGGACTTCACTCGGCGACTGCTACCTGAATATCAAGAAGCTCGACCTGGCGACTGCGGCGTACGAAAAGGTCCTTGAACTGGATTCGTCGAACCGCCCCGTTATGGAACGGCTTTCCGATCTGTATAAGGTTACCAACAAGATGGATAAAGCGGCAGTTCTGGACAAAAAGCTGAAGTGATATTCACTTGATGAAAGTGATGCTCAAAAGGCAGGCGGAACGCCTGCCTTTTGCATATATATAGCCATGCCACACGCTCACCGCTACGTACGAATCGCCATGCCCGGACCGATGGTCCGGACGTTTACCTATTCTCTTCCGGAGGGAATGGGACGACTCACGCCCGGTCAGCGCGTGGTTGCGCCATTCGGCAAGGGGAAGAAGATCGGCTTCTATATGGGACCGACCGAGAAGCCGTCGGGGATAGAGATCAAACCGATTCAGCAGGAACTCGACGCTGACACCTATTTCACGCGCGATCTCTTTGACATGTGCGAGTGGATGGGGCAGTACTATTTCGCTAACCCTGCCGACTGCCTCATGGCGGCATTGCCGCCGCATCTGAAAGGCTCCGGTCCGCTTCAATACCGGTGGCACAGCCAGATCCAGCAGCTGCCGATGAAGGGGAGCGGAATCGAGGTGAAACCCGGCCAGGTGATCGGCGCGCAGACGGTGGCTAAATTGCGCAAACTATCATCCGGCGTATTCCGGGATTTCATTCGTCGCGGACTGATTCTCGAAGAGTGGGAACAGGAAGACGACCAGAAGCGGCGGGTGGATGGATATCGCGTCATTTCAGAAGCGGGATGGGATGACGTCTTCCGTAAAATGCGTTCGCGAGTGTCGCCCTTTGACGGCGTACGGACGCGGAGCGAATTGATAGAAGCAGGATGGAGCGCGCACGCTATCGGCAGGGCCGAAAAAGCAGGTTTGCTCGAAGTCGTCTATCGCGAGACCGGGACAGTGCTTGACTTCGTGGTGGGGAAGGCTGAAGTCCGCAACATTGCACTCACCGAAGAACAGGCAGGTGTCGTCAAGGCGGTGACCGAAAAGCTGAACACCGGCTTTCAGACGTTTCTGCTCCACGGCATAACCGGATCGGGAAAGACCCTGGTCTACTGTCATCTGACCGAAGCCTGTCTGGCCAAAGAGAAGACGGTGCTGGTGCTCACACCCGAAATCGCACTCAGTGGCGCAACCCTGGCCTACTTCCGGGGATTCTTCGGCGACAAGGTAACGGTGATCCACTCGGCCATGACCGATCGCGAACGGCTGGAAAGCTGGCAGGGGATTCGAAGCGGGCGATTCAAAATAGTTGTCGGACCACGTTCGGCGATCTTCGCCCCGCTGCCGGATCTGGGCTTGGTTATTGTCGATGAGGAACATGATGGTTCCTACAAACAAGATGAACCATCGCCGCGCTTCCACGGCCGCGACTGCGCCATCATGCGCGCAAAGTTGAACAACATTCCGGTACTGCTTGGATCGGCGTCACCGTCAGTGGAATCGTACTACCATGCAAAGTCGGGGCGGTACACTCATCTCGAATTGACACAGCGTCCCGGAACTGCCGTATTGCCGAAGGTCCGCGTTGTGGACATGCGTTCCGAAGGAACCAAAGGGCATATCTCCTACGTTTCGATGACCCTCAAGCGGGGAATCGAAGAGCGCCTCAAGCGCTCGGAACAGGTGATCCTCTATTTGAACCGGCGCGGCTATGCGCCGATGCTTCGCTGCGATGAATGCGGGCATATTCCGCTTTGCCCTGAATGCAACCTGAGAATGACCTTCCACAAAGTCGGTAACCGGCTCACCTGTCACTACTGCGGGTCGATCAGGCAGAAGTATGATATCTGCGAGAAGTGCGGCGGCAAGGAGCTGCTGCTTCTCGGAACCGGCACGCAGAAAGTCGAAGAGACTTTGCCGCTTCTGTTCCCCCAGGCGCGATCGGTGCGCCTTGATTCCGATTCGGCGTCGGGGAGAGTCGGCGCGCACTTGATCTTGAATGATGTCGCCCACCGCAAGTACGACCTGCTGCTGGGCACGCAAATGGTGACCAAGGGACTGGACCTTCCGGATGTGTCCCTGGTCGGCGTGCTATTGGCGGATCAGGGGATGGATTTGCCCGATTTCCGCTCGAGCGAAAAGAGTTTCGCGCGATTACTGCAGGTGGCCGGCCGATCGGGGAGAGCGGACAAACCGGGGGAAGTAATCGTGCAGACCTACGCGCCGGAGTCACCGGTCATTGTCGATGCGGCTCGTCAGGATTACAAGAGCTTCTACGAACAGGAAATCAAATCGCGTGAGGCGGCTCTCTATCCGCCGTTTATTCGACTTGCCAATTTCGTGTTGAGCGGGCCGTCGGATGAGGATGTCGCCCGGGCGATTGGTGAGTTCCGCCAGAGACTGACTCAGGAATGTGCCAAAGCCAATGTCGCGATTCAATTGCTCGGGCCCGCCGTCTGCCCGCTGGCCATGATTCGCGGGCAGTCCCGGAGACATCTCATCGTAAAGACCAAACAGATGGTTCGGCTGGTCAAGATGCTGGCGCAGTGGGAAGAACGGGAATCGCGATTCGGACTGGCGGCATCGCTAAAGCTCGTGGTCGATGTCGATCCTGACGACATGATGTAAAAAGTAAAGCCGCTCCACGCGGAGCGGCTTTGGTATTCGAATCTAATC
>JBATNE010000008.1:0-1829 GCA_049290195.1 Candidatus Zixiibacteriota bacterium | reverse complement strand
CCCAGATCCTGCGCGGCGCGAATGAACGCGGTCTTGATCTGTTCCACAGTCGCATCCGGATTGTACTGGCGGCAGAGTGCCACCATGCCGGCGATATACGGCGCCGCCATTGAAGTCCCGCTCATATAGGCATAACCGCCCCCCTTGGTGGAGGAACGAATGCTAAGTCCGGGCGCTACTACTTCGGGCTTTATCTGGGTCGCATCGCAACTCGACGGACCGCGGCTGGAAAAGTCGGCAATCTTCCCATCCAGACCGATCGCGCCGACACAGAAGGAATTGAGCGGGGTCGATGCACGGTTGGCGGGATTACGAATGGTCGAGGAGCCGGAACGCCCTTCGTTGCCTGCCGCAAATATGGTCACGATGCCGGCTGATTCGACATTGTCTATCGCCTGCCAGAAAATCGTCGAACAGGGAGCTATAGCCGACGGCTGCAGTGTCGGAAGACCCCAGGAATTCAGAATCACGTCCGGGACGTCGTCAGTCGTGGTCGTGTCGCCGTCGGGATTCAGGGCCCATTCAAACGCCGCGAGAATATGACTGATGGTCGTTTCAAGATCCGGACCCTGGTCGATAACCGCTGCATTAATCCACTCGGCACCCGGCGCTACGCCGAAACTGTCCGTACCGTTGGAACCGCACATGATTCCCATCGTGTGGGTGCCGTGACCGGCGTTGTCATAGGGAAGAGTATCGGGATGCACCATGGAAAACGTCGACGCCGCCAGCGGTGCATGCGTACCGCGCCATTTGCCCGCTAAGGCCGGATGCTTGGCATCGACGCCGGTGTCAAAATTGCAGACGAGGCGTCCTTTGCCGGTGATACCGCGAAGCCAGAGCGACGGCACGCCTAGAAATTGCAGTTCCGATGCAATGGTCCCCTGCGAAGGAGCAGGACTCACCGACACCGGAGTGACCAATTCCAACGGAATATCCTGAATGATCTGGTCGATGCCCGGAAGCTGCGCGAGATTGGACAGCTGACTTGCCGGAATTTCAGCGGTAATGGACGGAACAATCCAATGACGCGAAATAGACGTCACGGAATTCCGCTGAAGAAACTGGGTCACGATATTTGAATTCGACGGCATGCCGTGACGAAGCTGACTCGAAATAACTTTCAACCGGGTCGCGCGATTCATCTGCTGATCCGATGCGGCCAACAAGACCTGATATCGGGAAGCATCATTCTCCAGAAATACGACGACCTTTACCAGACTGTCCTTCACTGAGGCATTGTCTGAGGCCTTCTGAAGCGTTTCATCCAGACGGGCAGTACCGAGTACTGTCGACGCTATCATGAGCACGAATCCTGCGACTACTGAACAAGTTATCTTCACGAGTCTTTCCTTGGATTGCATATTCAGAGGGTATTTGAGCAAAGGTCATGCCGCTTATTCCGACCTTTCCAGTTATGAATACCCCTGCAAAGACAGCTCCGAAAAGAGACTTAACTTGCTAACAATGAAGCAGTTAGTGCGGCCGACGGCCAGGTAGGAAAAGTTTGCATTATGCAAACAAAGCACAATCTATGCAAACTCCTCACGTAAACCGATACCGCCCATTTGCCAACTATGCAAAATTGTACAATCACGATTGTAGGGCGAAAGCTATATTCGACTAAATGAAGCTCCTCGTTCAAAGAGCCAGACAACTCGATCCCGCCGTCATTATTCTGCTGGCTGTGGCCCTCGCCATTCGGATATGGTATCTGATTCATTACCGCTCGATGCCCGAATGGGACCACCTCAGCGTCGACAACTACTATCACCACCACTGGGCCCAGTCCATCGCCGGCGGCAATATCTTCGGTGACACGACTTACT
>JBATNE010000007.1:0-10698 GCA_049290195.1 Candidatus Zixiibacteriota bacterium | reverse complement strand
ATACACCACGGTGCACCGGAAATGCCGGTTGTCGACTTTGCCCAGTGATTCCCGTGATCGTAGGAGCGATAAACCCCCTGCCCGGTGTTACCGACAAACCACACCGTATCGACTTTCGCGAAAGCCGGATTTGAGCCGTTGACTGGAAGTCCTAGTATCGGTGCGTTCCATGTCTGACCGTTGTCAATTGATCGCGCGCACCCGCCGACATCTCCACCGATCATCATGTAAGGCCCATCCTTGAGAATATCGAGTACCGTTTCCCCGATACTGGTCCCTGCGATGTTAAACGTCCAGTTGGCGCCACCGTTGGTAGAGAGACTGATCCCCGCATTTCCTGCCGCATAGACCGAGTCCGCTCCCCCGTGCGCAAAGCAGGTTACGGTATTCAGCCCCAGGGTGGTGTTGCTAACTGTCCAGAGGTCACCGTTGTTTGACGTTCGATAGAGATGCGCCAGTCCCGCTCCTCCGAGCAAACCTGTGCTAACCGATGTAAATGCAAACCAGTCGCCGTTCAGCACAATGCCAGTCTTAATGGGCGTCCAGCTGTTGCCATGATCTCCGCTTCGATAGAATCCATTGGTCGCAGACGCCGCGTACAGGTTAGACCCGGCTACCAGCATCCCGTTGATTTTTGACGCATGAAGCCCGGTGTTGCTTTCGGCCCAAAGAGCACCAAGATTGGTGGTTCGCCAGATGCCGACTTTGGCCGTGCCGGCAATAACTGAACTCCCACTTGCCGTGATCGCCGGGAGCGACTCGTTCGGAGCCGCAGCTGGTAGTCCGGTATTCACGTGGTTCCATCCGTCACCATTCTGGTCCGCGCGGTCGACTCGCCCTGAATTCAAACAGATATAGACATTGGTACTAGTCGCAACAATGGCGGAATTGAAGTCTGACCCAGCGTCGGGGTTGATCTTCGTCCAAACTGTCCCGGTATCGGTGCACCGGTACGTCCCGGTCAACCCGGTCCCGGCAAAAATCCCGCTCGCATTGGCCGTCAAACAGGTGAGATACCCCAGCGCCCCGGAGAGAAAGGTGGCGTTGGTGGCGGTCCATGACGCACCGTTGTCCGAAGAACGGTAAATCCCCTTTACCGAAGAACCCAGGGAACTCCCAGCATACAAATACCCGCCCCGACTGGCATAACAACCGATATCCACATTGGCTGGAAGCCCTGTGGCCGCTGTCCAATTCTCCCCGTGATCGGACGAATAGTAAATGCCGGAGGTTATGCTCGAAGACGCCACTACATTCCCGCCGCTGATCGCGATTGCGTTCGGGGAGAAAAATTGCGGCATTCCTGTCGCCGCTTTGAGAGTCCAAGTGGTCCCGTAATTGGATGAGTAGTAGAAGGGAAAGGATGGCCCAAAGATGCCGGTCAAATAGGTGTCCGTTCCTCCCGAAGCTACGGCATTTCCTTTGAATCGCCCGTCGAGCCCAGTGATCATCGGCGCCCATGATGCCCCTTCATTCGTAGAGCGATACGGCATCCCATTGGCCAATGCGAAGACGTAGTTATTGGTTGGATTGGTCGTCAACCGCGTGATAGGACCACCATCGGGCCCGGCCATTTGCTGCCACTGGGCATGGACCGGCGACACACACACCATCAGTGATACCGTGAATAGAGATAAGAGTATGCGCATATATTTCCTTAAGGCCGTTTGATTCAACTGCTGGGCGTGCCCGTGCCGGATAGGTCAATGCAGTATACGCCGACAACCCCAAGATAATACCAATATCATGGACTGTCAATGTCCGCATTCGTGGTCGGAGCCGATCCGGCACCGGCCGCACTTGCTCCCATAATGCCGAGATGACAATCCCCCCATTCGGCCGGAAATGCAGTAAAATGTACTTATTGTTCCAGTATAGCCAAATAAGCGGAGTAATTGTCTCCGTGCTAAATTTGGCCGCCAATATCGTGTCCCGCCGTTGACATAATTCATGGTCTGACTTATACTTTTTGAAAATGAGTCGGGCCGGTTTCCTCACAGTCTCGGATCAACCGGCAAAGGAGGGAGATGGGACATCGTCTCATCGCAATCAGAATCGTGGGTTTGGCGGCACTCGTGTGCTGTGTGCTGACCACCTCAGCCCAGTCCGAACCGTCGTGGCTCAAGTCCGCAATCGATAGTATCCCCGCTACACCGCAGCACAAGGACGCTTCCGCGCTCCTTCTCTTCGTATCCGAGGAAGTCAAGATCAGCGAAAACGGCCGCGCCGAGTCTCACGTGCGCATGGCCGTCAAATTGCTCAAGTCCTCCGGGACGGAGTTTGCCACGCTGGCCCAGCCGGTCATGTCCTGGGGAGAAGCAAAGAATGTCAAAGGATGGCTCATCCAGCCCTCCGGCAAGAAAAAGGAACTGGATGAACATCAGGTAGTGCGGGTCTCCGCATCCCAGGCTGCAGGGTACTACGATGACGCCGTTGTACTCGGAGCTCATTTCGATGAAGCCACCGAAGGCTCAGTCGTAGCCTACGAATACGATCTCGACGAGTCCAGTTCGTGGGGCGCTTTCTTCCAGCAGTTCGTCTTCCAGATCCAGCAGCCGGTCCTGTTTGCCCAGTTCTCGCTCGAGATCCCCGACGGTTGGGCCGTACAGGCGGGCTTGCGAAACTGCGATAGCTGTAATTACGAGCATGTGGAAAATAGACATGTCTGGACCGTTCGTAAGCTGCCGTTCCGACCCGATGAACCTCTTGCCCCTGTCTGGAAACTCTCGTCGCGACGACTGCGCGTCAACTGCACCGGTCCGTCCAAGGGTAACAGCGTCACCTTTGCCGACTGGAGCAGCGCGGCCCATTGGGTCGCCGGAATCATGGATAGCTCCGCGATTCCCGATGCCACCGTCAAAGAGTTCACTAACTCACTGACCGCGCCGGCCCCCACAGTGGTTGGGAAAATAAATCTCATCGCCGATTTCGTGCGAAGCCAGATCAGGTATGTCGCGGTCGAAATCGATAAAGGGAGATTCGGCCCTCGCCATGCAAGTCAGACCTACGGCAATCGGTTTGGCGACTGCAAAGACAAGGCCGCTCTTATGCGCGCAATGCTCGCCACTATTGGAATCCCTTCAGTGGCAGTACTCGCCTCAGTTGACATGCCGGTCGACAGCATGGTGGTATCCCCATTTCAGTTTGACCACTGTATCGTGGGCATACCGACCGCCACGTTCGACGATAGCATCACCTTTCCACTGGTCACGTCGGGGAAATGGGTATTTTTCGATCCCACCGATCCTACCCTGTCTCTGGGTCGAATCCCTCTGCCGGAGTACAATTCGCTGGTCCTCGTCGCGAATGCCGAGACTACCAACCTCACCCTGCTCCCTACTCTTCCAAGCCGGGAATTTCGGCGCGTCTACCACGCCGACGCGGTACTCGACTCCGATGGATCGGTGAGTGCCGATGTATCCATAGTCGACTACGGGTTGTTCGCTTCCGCGACTACCTATTCATGGGCTACCACTTCTGATGCTAAGGAACTCGATGAACTGCGTGAGCGATTTTCCCCGTTCCTCACCAATGTAGTTCTATCCGATTACAAGACCATCGCGCAGGGAGATTCAGCCGTTGTCCGATTCAAGGTCAAAGCCACCAATTCCCTGCTCAAGTCCGGAGAGATGTTCGTGCTCAAGGCCGATTTGGTACACGAAGATGTCAAGCCGGTATTCAAGGCAAAGGAACGGGAACGTCCCATTTACTTTGGCCCACCCCTCTTGGGAGAAACCTATGTGAATTGGCACCTCGGCAACCGCTGGGTGGCCGGTCCAGCTGCGCCTCTAATCCATGATTCGTGTGCCGCCGGGGAAATCGTCTGCGAGACCAGCGTGCGCGATTCGATTCTGACCTTCCATAGCAAACAAATCTACAGCGGCAAAACGCTCACACCCTCCGACTACGAAACTGCCCGGCGGTTTCAGAAGACCGCGGAAATGGCGCGCGGAATGCGACTCATGCTCCACGCGCCGAAAACAGGGAGCACCAAATGAATCTCAGGGTTGCCTTTGTCATAGCTATTCTCCTTATCACCCTCACCGCACCAGCCGCCTATTCCTCGCGCAAATCCGACACCCCGGACTTTGCCTTTGACTCCATACCGGCAACTGCATGGATCCCGGTCGACGATTCCATGCTGAGCGGTCATGGTGCCGTCATGCTGTTCGAAAAAGTCACTGTAGATGACTTCGTGAAAACCGACTACTCGACCATGCTGACCACCTACTGTCGCGTCCGCATTGCCTCGACCCAGGGAAGGTCCGCTGCGGACATCACAATTCCCTACTATTTCAGAGATCAGAAGGTGAAGTTCGTTCGCGGGCGAACCATTCGACACAATGGTGACACCGTTAACCTCGCCCCGGAACAGGTGATCGAACGGGAAGCTGTAAAGGCTCAGGGATTGAAGATTAAACAGACATCGTTCTCAATGCCCGGCGTCTCTGATGATTGTATTATCGAGTATGCCTACAAGCTTCAGTTACCGCAACCATACTCCCTCTGGCTGCTTCAGAAGGATCTCCCTTTGCTCAAAGCGGAACTGCACTGGATCCTCGCCGCCGCGGGCGGAGACAAGATGTTCCTTGATTTCGGTTTCTTCGGAATCAACTGGACCCCCAATTATGCCATTCTCAACATGTCGCGAAAGGTACAGGTGCAGCGACTCCCCTCCCTAAAGGAAGTCAAAGAGTTTGTTTTCATCGCCGATAGCGTTCCGGCCTTTGAGGAGGAGTCCTGGTCACTTCCCGACAGGGCCCTCAAAGGGCAGGTTCGCATGTACTATGGCACCGCCAGCACGCCGACCGCCTTCTGGAGCGAGGAAGCCCCCTATATCGCCGGGCGAGTTTCGAGATACGTCGGAAAGTCGAAGAACATCAAGGCCCAGGCCAAACTGATCGATTCGACCAAGTCGACGAGTGAGAAAATCGCCATCGCCTACGATTGGGTCAAGAGCCGATTCATCAATGTCTCCTATCTTAAAGAAGATGACCCCGTCCTCAAGAAAGCGAAATACCAGACCATCGATGAATCGTTCAAGAGCGGTTACTGCGAACGCCAGGGCATCAACTTCATCTTCTGTGACCTGCTCCGAGAAATGAATATCGATGCCAAAATTATCTGGGTAAGGGACCGCGATGAGGACCTGTTCGTTCCGGAAGCCAAATACTGGCAGTTCGATCGCACTCTCGTCGCCGTCCAGGATACCGGCGCCTGGTCATTCTACTGCCCCGGTGACATCTATTTGAGCGCCGGCCAGCTCCCCTGGTACAACGAAGGAATTTCCGGCCTCCTTGGCACTACCGATAGCGACCCGCTCCTCGTTGTTCCCTTTTCCGCGTCGTCCAAGAACAGAACAACCCGCCTCGTCCAGGTCAGCCTCAACGCCGATATGGAACTCACCGGGTCGGTGGGTGAACGGCGCACCGGACAGTCGGCTCGGGCTCTGCGCGTGCTGGTGCACGATGTCTCCGAGGCCGAGCGCGGCAATACCGTGAAGACCGAGGTCGCCAAGCTGATCACTCAGGCGGAAATTGACTCAGTGACGATCGAAAACGTTGACAGCGTCAACCTCCCGATCAAGCTCAAATACCAGGTGAAATATCCCTCCCTCTCGTCTGGCTTCGTGGCCGGCCGACTCCTGGTCAAACCGTTCGAACTGATGCAGACCACGGAGGACCCCTTTGTCGCCCAGACCAGACAGAATACTATTGTCATGGAATATGCGGCCGAAACCGATGAAGCCTTGAGTATCGAGCTGCCGGACGGGTGGAAAGTCGAAGGACTTCCGACCGACACAATTTACTCGAATAGTTTCGGAAGTTGCGGCGTGCGATTCACCAGTTTCGAACACAGCGTCGAAGTCCAGAGAACCTTCAAGATCAATCTCCCCTTCGCGCCGGTCGAGGAATACGTGGCCGCACAGAAATTGTACCAGACCCTTGTCGGGCTCAACAGCCTTACTGTCGCCCTGGTGCAGGAACAGAAGTGATGTTGGGCGCCGATGATCGCACCAGCGACATGCCGGTCACCTGAATCCTCTTCCCGTCGATCCAAATGCAAGGGCCGCTCCACCAGTCGGTGAGCGGCCCTTCGTCATTACCTGAACCTGTTTTCTGTAATCCTAGAATACCAGCCCAAGTGTAATCGGAATGTAATTAAATGACTCCCCGGTCAGCGCAACCGATGTATACCGAACGGTCACAAACACCTTGGTCGACGGACCGGCCTTGAACACAACTCCGCCGCCAAACTCGAAATACACCTTCGTTTCGCTTCCGAACGAGAACGACTCACCACCTCCGGTGAGTGTGGATACCGATGCCCTCGCCATGCCGATTCCGCCGAGAATCATCGGTCTTGCCGACGCATCCCGCAACCCTAACTGATATCGGACATCTCCGCCGAACATCATCGTACTCAATGTTCCGCCCGAAACCGGATATCCCTGCTTGTCCAACGGAAATGCGTGGTATTCAACTTTGGGGACAATCTGAAGACTCGGGGCAACCGTTATTCCGACACCCAACGATCCGTGAAAACCCATTTTCCACGCTTTGCCATAGTCGCCTGAAATCGGCGAAATACCGGCCCCGACATAGAAACTCGCAGGCCTGCTTGATTGTGCCTGTGCGATCGCTGCCAGCGCAACGATTATCACCGCCACCGTCACTACTCTTTTCACGATTGAACCTCCTCAACGTTAGTTACTCTCGGAGCCTCCCCTAACCTGGGGGAGCGGAACTCCGTCCAACCAACATCGCAGTGCAGGCGTAATTTCCCACCCCGCGACCCGAAACAACCACAAGTGAACCCGTCTCGGTTTCTACCTCCATAACACCTGCCGGTCGACCTGTCAAGGAATTTGTGGATTAAGAGAACTACGATCAGCGAGCGCCCGCCCCGCAGCTGGGTCGTCCGCCATAATAACGATTCCAACCAATAAAAAAGCCCCCGCATTTCGAGGGCTTTTTCACATTGCCAATACGGCAGGAGATTCCGGCTGCTACTGAGCCTTCTTGGGCTGCTTGTCCTGCCGCGCCTTATCTTCCTGCTTCTGCTTCCCCTGTTTCTGCTTCTGGCTCTTCTCTTTGTCTTTCTTTCCGCCTTTGTCGCCCATGGCTAACCTCCTTAGGTCAATATTTTCAGCGGTTGCCGATCGCGATTGTCACTCGCACTACAGCTACCCTACCTGTTTTATACGCACCAAGTCAACCACCGCGCAGCCAAAAGGGCGAATTTCTCCGTGTCATCCCCCCTCACCCCGATTTCCTGTCCAGTACTTTTCGGATTTCTTCGGTCACGTCGATCCCACCCCGGAAGTTCCTGTAGAGTGTCTGCACCGTAAAGATCGGCCCCCAGGGGATCCCCCACCATCCCACGACACAACTGAGCAGCGAGTACTTCAGCCCTTTGGCAACCGCGCTCTCGTTTGGTCGTATGAAATAGGCCTCGCTCGGCTCACGACGCGTGACGATGATCATTGACATACAATACTGGTAGACGACGAATCGAGCACCAAGTGACAGCTCATGCCTTACCTGCTCCTCGCTCAAATCGGAAATTCCCACAACCTTCATAAGACTAGTCTCCCATCCAATCGGCCCGAACCGGTTGCCATTCAAAAGCCCTTCATGAGGTCGTCCCTTCCTTCTTCTCCAGCGCCGCTTTCTTTCGCGCCGCCCTGCGCTCCAACTCCTCAGCCCGCGCCTGGTCCGCGAACGACTCAATATCCATCCCCTCCAGCCCACGCGCCGTCTCTTTGAGCGCATCCGGCCACTCCGCAGGGCGCTGGTATTCGCGTCCGGCTGCGTCACGCACCAGACACCGATAATCCACCAGCAAACGCCTCAACTCAACCGAATCCATCCGCACGTTTTCCCCGACCCTCCCCAGCCAACGGGTCAACCGCTCGGTGACATCCTTTTCGTTGAGTGACTCGCCTTTGGGTATCGCTGACGCCGCGGCAGCGACAACAACCCAGAGGTCATCTCGCTTGAGATTCCCAACCACCACCTCCTGCCTCAACAACAGGCTGCGCAGCCGGTCGGCGATCGTGGCACCGCTACTACTTTCCATTTCATTCACTCCTGCTCTTCTCCCCGTATCACATCCTCAGCCAGCGCTCCGAATCGCACGCCTCGATTACAACTCTTCCCGCCCGCCACCTGAACCCGATGCGTCATCGCGGGGTTTTACCCGGTACTTCTTCATTACACGAAACGTATCGACCTTGATCCCTGTCAAGTGTTCTTCGTAATCGCTCAGGAACTGCGAGAACATGCGGTCGATAGAACTCGAGCTCGAATCTACTGGTGAAATGTCCGTAACCATAACATTCAGGTGGCCGCCGTAAACAATATGTCCCTTTATGTAGAGACATGGTATGCCCACCCGTGCCTGGCGAATTTCTGTAAAGAGAGGATTTGGATGTTTCACTTCATACGCGCTGAACGAATTGACCTCAAAGAGTGAATCCGGCTGCCCCATGGAGAACTTCTTCTCCCAGACTCTTAGTCCCTGTTTCCGCACCTGTTTCACTTCGACGCCGCCATTCCCATCAGGTCCCGCAATTTCATATGAAAACACGTAAAGGCCGTAATCCCCCTGCAATTTGGACCAGTCATATGTCCCTCCTGATTCAGCCGAACTCACGCCCGACCGGAACTCCCTCGTTACCCCTATCTTAGGCTCCTTGATACTATAGGTGACACAGGAAACTATAAGCCCCGGGAGTACCACTCCAACAACGGCCCGGACTATCCCCGCACACTGCACTTTCATCATGTTCTCCCTGGCAATTCCAGTCCCAGCAACACCTTCCACTGAAAGCTGTACAACACGTCCCATGGAAATATGTATTGATCCGTCTACATTGTCAACGCTTCCTCCCCTCGCAACCATCCCCATGAGAAAACCCTTACCCCTGGCCAGAATTCCTGTTGACAATTATAGACCGACTGACTATCATTTTAATATAGGTAGACTTCTCGACTAATCATCCTTACACATTGCCATGAGCAAATCACTGCTTGATGCCCGCTCACCCTCTGGTCGCCGGCACGAGTAGCGTACTGGTTATCACAGCGCCCGTGCGCCTGTAGAGAGGAGGTGGGTCAGTACAGTTTCGGCTAATTGTTAGGACGGTATTTCGATCATTGCAGAGTAAACTCCATTGATATAGACACCCCAACCGGACCCACCACGGTCAGCTACACGCGCCTTCGTCTGGACATCATTCAAACCGTCATTCGTTTCCTGAGTTAGTATCCGCAGGTACAATTGTACTCGCGGGAGTATTCTCACTTGTACCCTCTGGGAGGAGCATTCGTGAAAAAGCTATTTGTTGTGATCTGTATTGTCGCGGTGATGGCGATGACAGGCATGGCTGCCACTGTCGCCCCGAAATCCGTCGCGGCCGACGGAAATGTCAACCCGCTGCATGCCACCCATTCGACAATTCAATCCGCTGCGTTATCAGGAACGCCCGCTTCGCGGCCCGCTCCGATCAACGCCATGACGATCAAGAGCGTCACTCGATGGGACGAAGCCACAACGCTCTTCAGAATTTCCCCCAACGCCGACTCACGCTCACCTCGCCACTCAACCACGGCTGTTGGAGATCCGGTCGATTTCAATGCCGCCCTTTCATCGGCCGCAGACTATCTGAGACACATGCAGGCGGATGTCACCGAGGACAACGCCGGCAACGGCAATCCCGATGTCCCTGCCGATCCGAATGACGGTGGTTGGGACTGGTCGGTCCTTTCGCCGCCGGATCCCTTCTTCCATACCACTGCGCCGAGCCCTAAGAACGTGTACGGGGTCTCAGGACTCGGATTGTACTATGCCTATCTCCGCAGCGGTTCAGCCAATCTGCTGACCGCAATGACCGATGCGGCCAACGCTATGATTGCCGACGCTGGCATTCGGTCCGCCAGTGATATCATTTTCCTCCAGCTGTACGATGACCTCCCCGCGGTCGCCGGAACTACCTATCGCGACGCTGCCAAGGCGAAATACGATGGTCGGATAACCGCCTACGGTTCTGCCACCGCATTGGCGCAGGCGATCCGCGACGCCAGAGGCGGATCATATCCCAACGGTATTATCGGTTGGGACCTCGGAGGATGGGCCAAAGCCGCCGCATTCCTGTCGGCTCGCTATGGCAACTCCCCGTACGATTACGCCCAGGACGCTAAAGACATTGCCGAAGTCCTCTGGCAGGACTCGTACAACAGTAATCCCGGCTACTTCGATGTCGTCGCCGATGCCGGCTGGGATCCGACCTGGTCAAACGTCAATTACTGGTGGTACACCCTGGGAGTCAGCGGCCTTGTGGACGCCTTTGTCGCTTCCGGGATCCACACATCCGACCTCGCCGGACTGGCCGCACGCCTCAAAGCCAGTCAGCTCTCTTCGGGCGCAGTGAGCGGATCATATGGCGCTCACGCCACCGATGAAGACTGGCAGTCGACCGCCTACGCCGCCATGTCTCTGGCATATTATAACCAGTCTGCCTATCAGCTGGAAATCAGCCGCATGGGCTACTGGACTGCCGTGACTCAGGATCCCAGTGGCGGATGGAAATACAGCGATAATTCGCATTACCCGGAAATTGGCGGCGAAAATGCCTCCGCCATCTACCTGGCGCTCCCGCCGACAGTGGTGGTCGTTGATGACGACTTCACCGAT
>JBATNE010000006.1:0-5175 GCA_049290195.1 Candidatus Zixiibacteriota bacterium | reverse complement strand
TCTCGGATCGCGCCCATCGGGCACGATGTAGTTCCCCTGCTTCCGGCCGCGTTTCTGCGGCACTGATTCCCGATTTTTCATTATTCATTTTTGTCATATTTAGAGAAAGGGATTAACCCATGTCGCAAAAATGGCGTATCGGCGTCACCCTTGTCCTGGTAGTTCTGGCGTGTTTGGCCTTCTACAACACGTTCAAACTCTGGACCATGAGTGATGGCGAAAAACAGGCGCTCAATACCAAGGATCCGGGCGCACTATTGAAACTACAGCAGAGTTCGGTTCGTCTGGGACTCGATCTGCAGGGCGGTATCCATGTCGTCCTTCGCGTTAAACTCGAGGAACTGGAAAAGGCTGCCCAGGCTGACGCGGTCGACCGCGCCATCCAGGTGGTGCGTAACCGAATCGACGCGCTCGGTGTGGCTGAACCGATCATTCAGAAGGAAGGAACTGACCGGATTATCGTCGACCTTCCCGGTTATACCGATGCCAGTCGCGCTCAGGAGTTGATCGGGCAGACGGCCGTTCTGGAATTCAAGCTTCTGGAAACGATCGAAAACGCCACGCTATTGATCAACAAGCTGGATACGATCATTGCCAATTCGGATCGGACCAACCCGGCTGCTTCGACCACTCCAACCACGCCGGCAACGACGACGGCCGACGGAGACAAGAAGTCGACCGATGTCATGTCTGAACTGATGGGGAAAGACTCCACCAAGAAGGACACATCCAAGGAGGCTTTTGCCTTCGACGAAAAGGCCGACGTGACAACCGGCAACCAGCCGCTGTCGACTCGTCTGGAAGTGGCTCTCAGCTCGCGTAACAGTGTCAGCTGGCCCGGATACGAAGTCAGCAAGAAGGATCAGCCGCTGGTGGATCGCTGGTTGAAACTCCCGCAGGTCAAGGCGGCGATTCCGATCGATGTGGAATTTGCGTGGTCCACGCGCTCTGAAATTCGCCAGAGCCGCGAAGTGTACATGCTGTATCTGCTGAAGCGGAAAGTGCAGTTCCCCGGCAAGTACCTCGAATCGATTTCTCCGCCGGTCCGCGGAAACGTGGGCGGGCTTGAGATCAACTTCAAGCTCTCCGGCGAAGGAGCCGCTCACTTCGGTCAGCTGACCGGTGCCAATGTCGACAAGCCGCTGGCGATCGTACTCGATGACCGTGTTGAATCAGCGCCGATCATCAATTCCAAGATTCGCAACAGCGGCGTCATTCAGATGGGTGGCGGTTCGGAGACATCGTTTGACGATGCCCGCAACCTGGAAATCGTGCTGAAAGCCGGTGCGCTTCCTGCCCCGGTTGAAATTATCGAACGCAACGTGGTCGGCGCCACGCTCGGTTCCGACTCCATTCACAAGGGATTCCTCTCGTCCCTGATCGGTCTGATCGCGGTCTTCTTGTATATCGCGTTCTACTACCGCATTTCCGGTTTGATCGCCGATGTCGGACTTCTGTTCAACATGTTCTTCCTCCTGGCGGCTCTGGCCGGGTTCGGCGCCACGCTGACCATGCCGGGTATCGCAGGTATTATTCTCACGATCGGTATTTCGGTCGACTCGAACATTCTGATTTTCGAGCGCATTCGCGAAGAATTGAAAACCGGAAAGACGGTTCGGGCGGCGATCGATGCCGGCTATGAAAGAGCTTTCGTTGCGATTTTCGATTCGCACATCACCACCCTGATCACCGCCGTGGCGCTGTTCCTTCTTGGTGCCGGCCCGATCAAGGGATTTGCCGTGACTTTGTTTGTCGGTGTGGCGCTGTCACTGTACACCGCGTACGTGATCACCAAGGCCATTTTCGACTTCCGCAAACAGTATGACTCGATCAGCATTTGAGTGAGAGGAAAATCATGTTTTCATTAATAGGTGTACCCAAAGTCGACTTCATAGGAATGCGCAAATATGCGTTCATTCTGTCGACCCTTTTGGTGATCCTCGGTCTTGCCGCCTTTCTCATGATCGGCCTCGGCAAGGCAGATATGGGGATCGATTTCGCCGGTGGTGTTCTGATCAAGGGACATTTCGATCAGCCGGCATCAATCGAATCGCTTCGGAGCGCCCTGACGGCCGAGTATTCGGACATCACCGTCACGGAACTTCAGGACTTCAGCCTTCCCAACGCGTATATCATCAAGTCCAAGCGACCGGACAACGAAGCCACCGGTAACGAACGCGTCGCCTCGATTGAGCGGATTATCGCTCAGCACTTCGCCGGCAACACGTTTACGAAAATCTCGGAGCACGTGATCGGCCCCGCGGTCGGTGCCTCGCTCCGTAACGCCGCCTGGAAAGCCATTCTGCTCTCCCTGATCGGCATCCTGGTCTACATCTGGTTCCGGTTCGACGTCCGTTCCGGCGTGGCCGCGGCTATCGCGACCTTCCACGACGTTCTCGCGGTCGCCGGTATTCTCTGGATTCTCGGATTCGAATTCGACCTGCTGGTGGTGTCGGCCTTGCTCACTCTGGCGGGGTATTCACTTACGGATACGGTCGTGGTCTATGACCGAATCCGCGAGAATCTCCGCAAGTTCCGCTCCAAAGCGGATTTTGTCCCGTCTATCAATCGCTCCATCAACGAAACATTGTCACGAACGATCAACACCTCCATGACCGTGTTGATGGTGGTCGTGATTCTGTTCTTCTTTGGCGGCGAAGTGCTCAGGACGTTCTCATTCGCGCTGATCCTCGGGGTATTGGTCGGAACGTACAGTTCCATTTTCGTGGCCAGCCCGATCATTGTGGAATGGGAAGCCCGCAGCCCGAAGCGTTTCAAATAGTCTGACCCGGTGCCGCACGGCATCTGTGGTACGATAGAAAAGAAGAGCCGCCGGAGCATACAGCTTCGGCGGCTTTGCTTTGTCCGAGGTCGTTCGCTTACGGGAAGAGATTCTTCAGTCTGATTTCGGTCTTAATGAAATTGCCGTCCCGCTGGAACTCAAGGCGATAGCGAGTTCCGGGAGCAGCCTTGAACAGCTTGCGGACTTCGAGAATGCCACCCAACTGCTCCGGCGTCTTGCCGTCGATCAGTTTCAGTTTGTCTCCCGCCTTGATCGCCAATCTGGCGGCCGGAGTCCCTTCGGCTACGGCAAGTACTTCGATATCGCCGCTATCGCCGACAATCAACTGCATGCCGGAACCGTCTTCAGGGAACTTCTTGTCGAAATCAGCTCCCTTTTCGACAATCACCTTCTCATGCTTATAGTCGAGGTACAGGATGAATTGGCGGAAAAGCGTATTTCCGGCATTGCCGGTGATTTCTCCGCTGGAGAACGCTCCTTTGTCCGCTTTGATTGGTACCGACACCAGTGGTTTGGGTTTGGTAAATCCGGCAAACGTAATCGTCTTGAACTGCGACACGGTATTCTGGCTCGACCCGCCGGCACCGAAACCGGTAAAAGTGTACCCTTTCCGTCCGATCAAATTGTGCTCTTTGGCAAAGGGGTAATGGAATGACATTCCATTGGCGCCAAGATCCAGATTCCAGAGTCCGCCGTAGGTGCCGTCAATCGTGATCGGGACATGGAACATCTTGTCCTGAGTCACCGGGGCATCGATGACCACGCCGGTACCGGCGTACTTGAAACTGTCCGGATCATAAAAGGAGAGCGTCTGATTGGCGAAATCGACCCGCGTCACCAGACGGGAGAGGAAGTCGTACCCCAGAATACCGCCGACATCGAGTCCGGTGGTCTTTTTGAACAGCCACTGCAGTTTGATCGATGCAATCTTCTGTTCGTTGAAGGCCAGCCCGCCGAGATCGTACGGGGGAAGGGTCGTAAAGGACACTTGCACTGTTGAGCCAACTCCCTGACCGGTGAGATTTCCTTCGAGAGTGAGGCCGAGTTCTTTGGCGAAGGTTTCATCGATCACCGATGATTCCGCGCCGGAGTCGATCACCCAGAGGCTGGTCTTACCGGCTATCGTGATCTGAATGTATATGTGATTTTCGATGAACTTGAACGGCACATTCTCCAGATTCTCCCCGTTGGCAAAGGTGAAGTCTTTGATATCCGATGCCGGCGGTTCGAAAATCAACGGATCAATGCTCGCGTTAACTTCGATGCTGTCAAACGATACCAGCACCTGCTGGTTTACCGGTTCTTCAATGGCCTGGATTTTGGACGGTATATTCATGCCGTCGATCTTGCGGAATTCCAGGAAGTAGGAGTGCGATGTCGATTTCGGTTTGACGGTTGTTTCCTTGAGCTGCATATAGGTGACGGTGTCAAAGAAGGAATAGGAAACATAGTCATTAATGGTATTGGTGGTCTTGATCACCCAGCACGGTTTGCCGAGCGCGGTATCAACCCGGTCAAAAGTTGCTTTGAAATTGCTGGAGGTCCGGCTGTAGTTGTCAAACTCATTCGTGAGGGCTTTCAATTGCCGCTCTTTGATCGTGACCGAGTCCCGGTTGATCTTCAGTTTTCCATTGCCGTCGACCGACCAGGCAAACTGACCGTTGTCGCCATCGGTCTGTTTGAATACTTTCAGGTCAACTTCCTGTCTAGCCTTCACCGGCGACTGTTGCCACTGTTCGAGCGAACCGGTGAGCCCTGCTCCAACGATGGTAATTGTCCCCTTCATGTGGGCTGACTGCTGGGCTTTGAGTTTCTCCAGACCGCCGTTGGCGGCGATGTATTTGTCGAACACCGCATAGGGGTCCGGGTTTGCCGCCTGCGCTGCCATCGGTATGCAGAATGCCGCGACGAGCAACGTGAGCAGAACAAAACGCACTTTTCTATGGTTCATAGGCTAAAACTCCCTTCGTGATAGTCGAATCCTACTCTGGTTTGATACGAAGGAAAGCCCGTAAAGGTGACTAAAAATCGCCCAGAAACGCCCGGTGCAGTTCACGAAAAAAAACGAGATAGACTCTCTCGTACATCATTCTTTCCACTGGCTTGCGGGAAATGGCCGGAATACATGGCCGCCCCGATCACTGCCGGGGTACTCCGGGCGGTCGAATGAATCAGGTGAAATACGGCCAGAATTCAGGCGGTGGGGGCGGATTTTCCGACACTTAATTGCCCGGTCAGGTGTATATTAGTATATGGGAAATGTGCGCCTCAGATATGGATTGGTTCTGTCCGCGTTCGTACTGGCGAGCGGTTTGGCCATGGCTCAGCCGACCATCAATATGCCCGGTCAGGTGCTGACTCCGTACACCGCC
>JBATNE010000005.1:0-7536 GCA_049290195.1 Candidatus Zixiibacteriota bacterium | reverse complement strand
GGACCAGATAGTAAGCCATTTCAAAAGCGAGTTGGCGGAGAACCGAAAAGCACTTGAGCAGATCGTCGCTGAATTAGCGGAACTGGAACGGTCAGGCAAACAGGAGCGGACAAACCACGCCGAACTTGAAAAGCTGGTCGGCAATCGTCTTCAGGAGTCGGCGCAGAAAGAGACGCTCAAGCGATCGATTGCCGAAGCTGAAATGCGATTACAGGAACGAATGGCAAATACTGACAAAATTCGTGGTCGTCTGGCGGAGCTCGGCGGCGAACCTTATGATCCAGGAAGGCACAGCCAGCTTGCGGCAAGAGTTGCCGCACTTGAGGCGGCAGAAAGAAAAGGGCTCACGCTTCGGGGGCATATAATGGCTGAGGCGGCGGTGAAGGCTCAGTTTGCCGAAATTGGAGGCAAGCTCGATGCATCCCGAGCGGTAATAGCCGGCCTTGATGCAAAGCTTGCCGAGATAGGATTCGATCCGCAACAAGCCGAACAGGCAAAACTGCAGAGCAGCCAGGCGAATCGTGAATTGGAGACGGCTCGGGATGCTGTCGTCCGAACCGCGCAGACGCTGGAACTGAAGCAGCAGGAACTGGGGCATTTCAAGGCACAACTGGCGGAGATGGAGAAGTTGACGGAGGAACTCTCGGACGTCCGGACCAGGCACTTTTATGGCGAGAAGCTCGGACGGTTGTTCGGCGAATTCCGGAAGGAACTGATCGCCGGTATCAGGCCGAGGCTGGCTGAAGCCGGTAGTCGACTAATTGCAGATATGAGCGGAGGGCGCTACCAGCTGATGGAGTTGGACGAGGAGTACAATATCAGGCTCTTTGACGGCGGGCAGTTTTACGGCATTGACCGCTATTCGGGCGGGGAGACAGACCTGGCGAATTTGTGTCTTCGGCTGGCGATCTCCATGACCCTGACTGAATCGGCCGGGATGGAGCGCTCGATGTTGATTCTTGATGAAGTCTTCGGGTCTCAGGATGAAGGGCGGCGGGAGTTGATTTATCAGGGACTGGCCGGGCTGAAACGGCGGTTTCCGCAAATCCTGGCGATAACCCACATTGAAGAACTCAAACACCGAGTTGAAACCGTGATCGAGCTAGTCCCGACCGGTTCTGGCTGGTCCGAGGTACAGATAGATGGCCATCCTTCGTAAGAGCACCAGACGCAGATTCGGCAAGTTCATAACGTGGCTCATCATTTTAGGGGCGGCGTTCGGGATTGTCTCATATCGACTGGTCGACAAGATCGGTCTGGAGAAGCGGCCCGAAGATCGGTTTCGAGTGATCAAGGTGCTGGACGGGGATACGGTGGAGTTGACGGGTGGCGACAAAGTCCGCCTTCTTGCGCTCGACACTCCGGAACATGGCGAACAGTACTTTGAGCAAGCACGACAGATGCTGCAGAAACTGGCACAAGGGAAATCAGTGCGGCTGGAGTATGGGAGTGCCCGACGCGACAAATATGGCCGAATGCTCGGTTACGTTTTTGTCGACGACACCGTGCTGGCCAATAGGATGCTGATAGATAGTGGTCTGGGTTACTTGTATCTCTTTCAAGACAACGACCTCGACGGCCCGTACGTGCGCGAAATGCTCAATGCACAGCGCTCCGCGATAAACCGGAAAGTCGGTCTGTGGTCTGTCCAGCGACACGTAGAGGACCACTATGTTACTACCGCACGTTCGTTTCGATTACACCGCCCCAATTGCGATGCGGTCAAGGATCTGGGGCCGGGTCAGGGGAGGATATTCAAGACGCGCGAAGAAGGATTGGCGGAAGGACTGAGCCCTTGCCGCGAGTGCAAGCCTTAGGGTAAGTGAGCTAAGCAGAGACCGGCAGGTTTGGAAACAAAGACGGCCACCTCATTGGTAGTGAGGTGGCCGTTCTATTAGGCTCTACACGAGATCAGGATCACGGACATGGAGGCAGTGCGAATCCGCCGCCTGTCAGGTAACTGACCATCGCGCTCAAATCGGCTAGATCGACTCCGCCAGCGTTATTGACGTTGGCAGCATCGGGGCACGGGAACACATATCCACCACCGGTCAGGAAACTGACCATGGCGCTCAAGTCAGCCAGATCGACTGCGCCGGCGGAGTTGGCATTGGCCAGATGACCGATACAACATGGCGCGTAGCAGAGGTTCGGCGGACAGGCGCTGTTCGCGCCACCAAAGATACCGTCGAGCTGGTCGCACATGACCGGGTTGGTTTGAATGCAATGGCCGTCCTTCAGACAGCAGGCTCCGATCGGGTTCGGCGGCGGGCAGGTGGTAGCATTGCAAACAGTGTTGTTACCCTGGTAGGTTCCACCATGCTGGATGCAGAGAGCCTGGGTCGTCACGACGCAACCGCCGGAAGAGACAGGCGTAGTGGGCAAGCAACAGGCGCCGCGCGGCGGGGTCTGTGAGCAGGCACCCGGTACACAGGCAGTGTTGTTGCCATTATAGGTACCACCCTTGGCCTGGCAATCGGCCGCGGTCATAGTGAGACAGGTACCATCGGGCAAGCAGCAGGCACCCTTGTTAATTCCGCACGGGCTGTTGGCGCAGTTGCTTCCGTTACCCTGATAGGCACCGAGCTGGGCCTTACAGGCGGAGGAAGTCATCATCTGGCAAACGCCGTTCGGCAGGCAGCAGGCACCTTCGTCGGGAAGACCCGGACAAATTGTGCTGGAGCAGAGTGTGCCGTTACCATGGTATACGCCTTTGGCCTTGCGGCAAGTGATGGCATCGGTCTGCACGCAGGTACCGTCGGGCAAGCAACAGGCACCCTTATTGGCAGGCGGGCAAGGTGTCGCGCCGCAGGTGCTGCCGACGCCGTAGAAAGTTCCGCCCTGGAGACGGCATTCCAACTTACTCAACTGGACGCAGGTACCATTCGGGAGGCAGCAGGCTCCGGTAGTCGGCTGCTGGCACGTGGTCGGTGAACACGGAGTATTGTCACCATAGTAGATACCACTGCCCTGCAAACAGGCGTTTTGTGTCAGCTGCTGGCAACCAGCACCAGGAATACAGCAAGCACCAGTGACCGCGTGATCACACAGTGTGGTGGTGCAGAGTGAATTGTCGCCGTAGTAGGTACCACCGGCAAGTTTGCACTCGTCGGCCGTAAGCTGCGAGCAGAGGCCGGAGGGGAGACAGCATGCTCCGAACGGATGACCGAAGCAGTCGATGCCGGCACAACCGGAACCGTCGCCATAGTACGTACCGTTCTGATCCTGACACTGCGGAGCGGTCAACTGAACGCATCCGGCTCCGGGAATACAGCAGGCACCGGTAATAGTCTGTTGACACTGGGTTGCAGAGCAGGGGACACCATTGCCCTTATAGACGCCGCCCTGCAATTTGCAGTCGGCCTGGGTCATAGTCTGGCAGCCTACACCTGGGATACAACAAGCCCCCGAAGGTTCATTAATACAAGTGTTAGGACCGCAGACGGAGCCGTTACCATGATAGGTACCGTGCTGCTGTTCGCACTGGAGTGCAGTCACCTGGACGCAGATTGGTCCGGCGGCGCCTACGATGCAGCAAGCTCCGGTCTGTTGGGGCTGACAATGAATGAGGGCGCAACTGGTACCATTCCCTTGATACGTGCCGCCTGCCTGGCCGCAATCAAGCGGCGTGGCCTGGATGCAGTTTCCGTTGGGGAGACAGCAGGCACCGGTTGCAATTACCACGATAATCGTGTCGACCATCCCGGAACCAGCATGGAAGTTGCAATGGTACGGGTATTTGCCAACCGCAGCACCGGCAAAATCGACATCGAACTGCTGGCCGGGAGTGTTCATAGTACCCGAATTCCAGGTTTTGGCGGAACCAGCATCAGAGGTACTCGTGTGAACACCATCGAGGAGAACCCATCTCACCGTGTCACCGGCAAAAACCGTGGTTCCCAGAGGAGAGAAGGACAAACCGGTCATGTTGACTGTGTGGATGGTGGCATTGGCGACCAATGGCACGAGACACAGCAGCAGTGCGGGTAATACAAGTATTAACGCACGCCTGAGCATACTACCTCCTTGTGTAATGTTTGCGATTGGATTTGAAATAGAACAGTCAGATTCGTTTTGCATGTTTTCTGCCGTACCCGTTTGCGACAGTTCGAATATGATCTAGAAATTTAAGCGCGGCTGAGTTGGAGTATGCGCGCTTTGGACATTGTGATGCGATATTATCGGTTGTATGGGTCTATTTTGTCAAGTCTTTTCTGCGGAGAGAGGGAAGTTGCGAGGATTGTGTGACAATTCAGCGCCAATTGTGCGAGAATCGCGCTTACAGTGTGTGCGGCTATTTCTTGACACCCGCCCGTCCAGGAGCTACTCTCTCAGTATGACCAGACTTAAACGCTGTAGCCTGCCTGTGATCGTCACCTTGTTGGCTCTTGTTGGGTGTGGGCCGAAAACGGTGGTCCAGCCCCATCAGCGCCCCGAAGAACCGATCAAGATTTCCGAGGGCGTCTGGCAACTGGCCTGGGTTGATCCCTCGGTCGTCTATTCCGACTCGATCTTCACGCTCATACGCGCGTCGCGACTCGACTCATTTCTTGTATCCCCCGGCAAGCTGACTAAGGAACTGCCGTACGCGGCCGAGTCGGCAACAAAGAGCAGTGGCCCATCGGGTGTTATCAAATTCGAGGCGCCGGGCGGGTGTCCGGTGTCGGTATTGATGAAGGGAGATCTCGTTTCCGTGCATCCTCTGAGTGCCGTTAGTCTGGCGCCCGGGATTTACAAACTGACCTGCGATCTCTCCAAAACCAGCCTTCGGCAGTTCCCTGCCGGTCCCTATCAGGTCAGCATCTCCTGCGGTCAGGTTTCCAGGTCCGGCTGGCTCCGCAAATAGCCGTCCTGAGCCAGCTTACGACCGCCTACCAATCACGTATCTGTCTATTTATTGCGCAGCCTAACTCCTTGAAAAGTAGGGGAATCCGCCGATATATGGGACATCATCTACATCCGTTCAATTCGGTAGGGTGGACGGCAAAGGCTGCTAAGGAGTTACGATGCCCAATATACTGGTGGTCGACGACAAAGACGCGATGCGGAATATGCTCATGGAGACTCTTCGAGAAGAAGGGTACCGCGTGGATTCCGCAGACGACGGCAAAAAGGCGCTCGACCTGGTCCGCAACAAATCATACGATCTCGTCCTGACCGACCTCAAAATGCCTTCGGCCGATGGCCTCGAAGTTCTATCCGGGATTAAGGAAATCGATGACGAGACATCGGTGATAGTCATGACCGCCTTCGGTACTATCGAAGATGCGGTGAATGCGATGAAAAAGGGCGCTTACGATTTCATCACCAAACCGTTTGACACCGAGCATCTCTGCGTGCTGGTCAATCGGGCGCTGGAAAATCGGCGATTGGTAGCCGAGAACACCCTCCTTCGCGAAGAACTGCTGACAGGCAGCGGGCTCAACTCGATCATCGGCAAGAACGAGAAGATGATGGAATTGGCCGGGCTGATTCAGAAGGTGGCCAAGAGCGATGCTTCGGTGTTGTTGCAGGGAGAATCTGGAACCGGTAAGGAACTGTTTGCACGCGCGATTCATATGCTTTCGTTGCGCAAGGCGGGGCCGTATATCGCGATCAATTGCGCGGCCATTCCGCACGAACTTCTTGAAAATGAATTGTTCGGCTCCGAAAAGGGAGCCTTCACCGGCGCGCATGCGCGCAAGATGGGGAAATTCGAAATCGCCAACGGCGGTACGGTATTTCTGGATGAAATCGGGGACATGGATATTTCGCTTCAGGCGAAACTCCTGCGGGTATTGCAGCTCAAGAATTTTGAGCGACTGGGCGGGACCAAAACGGTTGATGTTGATGTGCGCGTGATTGCGGCGAGCAATATGGATCTCAATGAACTGATCGCGCAGAAGCGATTCCGTGAGGATCTGTATTATCGTCTGTCCGTCTTTCCTCTGATGATCCCGCCGCTTCGGGATCGCCGCGACGATATCCCGGCGCTGTGCGACTATTTCGCCGAGAAGTATTGCCGCGACATGAAGAAGCCGCTCAAATCCCTGACCAGGGAAGCAGCCGGGCTGCTGGAGAAGTACCATTGGCCGGGCAACGTGCGGGAACTGGAGAACACGATCGAACGGGCGGTCATTCTGGCCGAAGGAAAGAAGATCGGGCCGGAACATCTGGCGATCCGTCTCCAGCGTTCCGATGAGATTCAGCTTCGCGAAGGTGCCGGACTCAAAGAGATCGGCGCGATGGCGCAGATGCGGGCCGAGAAGGCGACTATTCTTCGCGTCCTCAAGCAGGTACGCGGCAACAAACGGAAGTGCGCCCAGATTCTCAAAATCGATTACACCACGCTGTTCGACAAGATCAAGAAGTACGGTCTTGAAGAAGAGCTGAATGAGAGTTGGCCGGGACACTCCATGGAGTCCTGAGCCGACAGGCTTGGATACAAACCCGCTCCTTAGGGCGGGTTTTTTTATGGCCGGACCAATGTGATTGGTGAACTCCGGTCTGCCATTTACGTTCTGACATGAGGCAACCGCGGCAAAGCGGATTGTGTACAATCAGCAAATCATGAACAGGCGTTTACACAGAATAGGAGTTCATCATGGCTTTGTCCGACTCAATCCTACCGGAATTTGACCACGAAATGGCCAATACCCGCAAGACCCTGGAACGGGTTCCGGATCAGAAATTCCAGTGGCAGCCGCATACCAAATCATTCACGATGCAGAAACTGGCGTCGCATCTGGCCAATGTACCGGCCTGGGCCGGCGCCATCCTGCTCGCCGACTCAATCGACCTTGCTCCCAAGGATGGTCCTTCGTTTGAGACCCCTCAGGGGAGTTCGACAAAAGAGGTCCTGGCCATGTTCGACAAGAACCTCGCCGAGGCGCGGGGCATTATTGCCAAGACGCCTGATGCTGAGTTCATGAAACCATGGTCCCTCTTGAAGGGCGGGGTCACGGTCATGACATTGCCCAAGATCGCGGTGGTTCGAAGTTTCATCATGAACCACAATGTTCATCACCGCGCCCAGCTTGGTGTGTATTTGCGCTTGAATGATGTTCCGGTGCCGGCGACGTATGGTCCGTCGGCGGATGAGGCGATGTAAGCAACTCTGCTTACTGGCCACCACCTTCAGTTTTCAGTGAATCGCCTGCGGCTTTCATCGAGTCGACTGCCGCAGGCAGCCACTCGCGCCACTTGAGGGCTTTCGCAATCTCCAGCGCTGTTCCTGATTTATGGTTGATGACACCGGGAGCTCCATAGAGGGTAAACTGCCCTTTATGGGTATACGGGTTGCCGAAGGACACCTCAAATGGGGCGTCTTCATATACAACTGACCTATTGGGGTCTGCACCCTTTGAGAGGAGGTAGAGGGCTACATCCTTTTTGTTTTTGACCACGGCAATGGTGAGCGCTGTGTTGCCGCTGTCGGTCCGGGCGTACATGGTTGTATCCACATGGATGATTGCCCGTCTTTGCAGATCGACTTCGGCTCCCTTTTCGATCAGCAGTTTGACCATGTTGAGCTTGCCTTCGCGAGCGGCGTAGTAC
>JBATNE010000004.1:0-5905 GCA_049290195.1 Candidatus Zixiibacteriota bacterium | reverse complement strand
AGAACTATCCGAACCCGTTCAACCCGTCTACCACCATCAGCTTCGCGCTTCCGACGACGGGGAACGCCAGGATCGAAGTGTACAACGTTCTTGGTGCCCTGGTGGCCGTACCGTTCGACGGTGTTGCCCAGGCGGGAACTCACCAGGTTGTCTGGGATGGTAATGATACCCGAGGCCAGCAGGTTGCCTCAGGCGTCTATTTCTATCGCTTGACTGCCGGCGGGTACACCGAAACCAAGAAGATGATGCTTCTGAAGTAAACCCTAAGCAGGTTCCGGCCGATGTAATAAGAAATAACATCGGCCGGAACATTGGCGGAGTTTGAGTGAAAAAGATCCTGATACAAGCGATTGTGACCGGAGGAGCCGTCCTTCTGCTTGGGCTGACCGCCCTGGCGCAGGGGCCCTATCCCAACCCGAAAGTCTGTAGTTTTTACGATTCGGCGTCGACTCTTAACGGTCAACTCGTTCCTGTTGGTTCTATCGTGAAAGCCTATGATCCACAGGGGGTCCTGATCGGTGTCGATACCTTCGGTGTCGGACCGACCGCGACTGCCGGGTACTATGGCTTCATGCCCTGCTATGGCGATGATCCGAACACCGCTGGATTTGACGAAGGTGCAAGTTCGGGGGATTCGGTTCACTTCACGATCAACGGCCGCCCCGCGACCGTAGTCCTGGGTGACAATACCTGGGCCGATCAGTCGACCAAAAACGTACGACTCTCGGCCAGCTCGACCATAGCGCTTTCGTTTGTACGTACCCCGAACGATACCCTCGCAACCATCGATCGCGTCATCCGCTTCACCGTGGTCGTGCGCAACGATGGCGATGGTACCGATTTCTACGCCGTACAGGCGACAAACGGCAACACTGACTTTGTGACTGAAACCGAGGCTTCGTATGTGTACGCGGCTGCCGGCGACAGTGCCGTTCTCTTTTTCGATATTCATACCCCAATTTTCACTTCGGATACTGTAGACGCGATTTCCTACAAAGTCTATTCCCTGGCCGATACCACCAAGAGTGTGACCGGAACGGTCAACCTCTGGATGTCCATCACCGATGTCGGTGGCGGACGCGGTACCCTGCCGGCCGGCTTTGCGGTGAATCAGAACTACCCCAATCCGTTCAACCCGACCACGACCATCAGCTTCACGCTTCCCCGCACTTCGCAGGTAGCGCTGGACGTGTACGATGTTCTCGGTCGTGCGGTTGATCATCGGGATATCGGTTCGATGTCATCGGGCGATCACCAGATCGACTACGATGCTTCCAGCCTCTCCAGCGGTGTCTATTTCTACCGCATCGTGACCAGCTACGGCGCCATTTCCCGCAAGATGGTCCTGCTGAAATAATCCCGACGATAGTTTTGGCCTAAGAAAAAGCCCCGATTTTATCGGGGCTTTTTTATGCTCAAAATGTGGCCGCTAAAGTCCGATAGATAAATTGGTTGCCCTCTCTTGACCCCGCCACTATAATTGGGCAAACATAATCCGAACAGCAGGACCAAAACGACGTGCCGTTGCGACTGAAGATCATTGGCAAGACCGACAAGGGACTTGTCCGACCCGCCAACGAAGATTTCCTCCATATCGATGCCGATAATCGCGTGGTGGCCGTCTGTGACGGTATGGGAGGGCATCAGGCGGGCGAAGTCGCCTCCATGACGGCCGCCGATACGCTCCTGCAAGTGTTCGCGCACCATCATGAAGGTCTGCTCAACGATCCCGCCCTCAAACTGGACCGGGCCCTGCCCGCCAGCGGTGATCTTCTGATCAAAGGTGTCCGCCTGGCTAATCGCGCCATCAATGGCCGCGCCTATGCCCGCAAGGAACTCGCCGGCATGGGGACCACTATTGTCGCCGCTGCCTTTGAATCCGACACCATCTCCATCGCCCACGTCGGCGATAGCCGCGCCTACCGACTCGGCCGCGAATCGCTCGAGCCGCTGACGCAGGATCACTCATGGGTCACCGAAGTTCAGATCGCCAAGGGAATCAGCCGTGAAGAAGCCGCCGCCTTCGTCGGAAAAAACGTCATAACCCGCGCCCTCGGTGTACGGGAGAATGTCGAAGTCGACTATCGCCTGATGCATGTCAACGAAGGGGACATCTTTATCCTCTGTTCCGATGGTCTCTGCGGATATGCCGAAGACGAAGAGATTTTCCGCGCCGCCGACCGTCATCGGACCGACCTGGATGCCATGGCCGATGAACTGATCCGGCTCGCTTATGATCGTGGCGGCCCGGATAACGTGACCGTGGCAATAATTGAAGTTCTGGAAGTATCCCGCACTCAGCTCCCTGAGGTTGACGCGTTCACGGTCGGGTTTGAGCCGGAAGCGGTGCAACAGGCCGAAGATCGGTGGATTGAGAAGATGGCTGGAACAGCCCCCGACGAACCCACCCAAAAAAAAAAAGTTAACGCCGCCCCCCCTGCCCCCCCTAACAAGGGATTGATTATCGCTCTGTTCGTTGCCTTCGCCTGCGTTGCCGCCCTGATTATCTTCCTCTCGCAGCAGAAGTAGATCTCTGAGTCATTTTCTGCCTTGTCATAGATATTAGGCGCATCTGAGCCTCGCTATTTTTCGTCGCGGCGGACCGAAAATTCAACCGTTGACACCGGCACGGCAAATACCTACCTTAGTTCGCTCAAAAATGATGCGCCCGTAGCTCAACTGGATAGAGCGTCTGGCTACGGACCAGAAGGTTTCGGGTTCAAATCCTGACGGGCGTATTGATTTCTCTCCTCCCCCGGATTCAATCCTCTTTACAGACGCAGCCCATTCGGCCGCTCTTTCCCGAATTGTTCGGACGGGTGACTCGTGATACTCTCGCGGTGTGAGAAACAGGAAAAACAAGGGACCTGGAAACCCAGGCCCCTCTCCAATCGTCACGGGCTTTGGAAAAATAGCCCCAAAACAATGATCGTTCAGAGGCAGACTACTACTGAATATTGCACGCTTCGTCCGTGCAATAAATCAGGTTGCACCGACAGTTGTACTGAACAGGAAACTCCGGATCGCAAACCTCATATGCCCATGCGTAACAGCGAACATAAGCATACTGCGTCGTGCATCCGTACGGACCGGGCAAGGCGCACTTGGTAATGGAACAATGCGAGTTACACGGATCCGGGCCAGCCACCGTAGTCGCTGGGGACATGATGAGCAGGCCGAGTCCGACTATGAAGCAGAGTGCGAAAATGCCGAGGTAAATCCTGGTTGTCTTCATGACAAAACCTCCTTGTCTTTCCCGTTATCGATTGGATGTATAGAACTCGTCGACTATTTCACGGTCGATAGCGTCGTCATAACCGATCTGTATGTGCCTGATGAATCCGCTGTTATCGACACTGACGATGGTGGGCCAATACGCCATCCGATAAACTGACAGCCAGCGCGGCCCATCGAAATAGACTACCGGAAGGTCACTCACCAGTCCCGCATATTCATCGGGGAGCCCCTTCTCCCTCCTTGCCATACATATGATGACTTTGACATCTGATCTGAGGCGTGACATCATCTTATCCTTGCGGTACTTGAGCAAGTTGTGGCACGCCGGGCAGTCAAAATTTACGAACACCAGCAGGCATTTGCGCCCCTGGATCAGTTGCTCAAAATTGCCGATGTTCCCTTCGCGATCGCTGTACCCCTCCAGAGGAAAGAGGTCACCGGCCGCAATCGCCAATGTCGGCGATGGTCCGCCATCCGTTCGCACCGCTTCTTCCGTGGTGGCGGAGCGCCCTACCAGAGCATTCCCCGCGTACATCCCTCCCACAATTCCGGCAAACGCAATAATCCCCCCAAATGCGATTTTCGTGTAGATCGAAGAAAGTACTGCCGACAGCCGTCCCATCTTTCCATCCCCTTTCCACTTTCACTGTTTGCGAGGTTACCCAATTCCCCTCATGCCCATTGCTCCATTGGCTCGCGAATCGGCGCGCGCTCACGTATGACCGAAACCACCGCTGACAGCAGCGACAGCCGGAATGCGCACACGACTCCTGGCGCCAACTTTCCCCCTAATTGAGATTCAGCTACGACTGATAATGTATTTCGCCCGTGGAGCGAGACTATGCCGCTCCACAAATCCCTGCCCAAATTAGAACCCCCGTCACTCCCTGTGTCAGGCACAATGAATGCGGATACCCGTTGTCGTACCCGGATTCGCAGGTACCTGAAGAGCACCTGATCGCGCCTCGCGTCGAGTTACCGACTACGATTGCGCGTCCATCGGAAATCGTCATTCTCCCATAAAATACCGTCGCCGCAACTCCTTGCGACCCTTATGGAAATGCTGCGGCACCCATTCCTTGGCATCTTCTTTCAGATAGCCGTCGTCGGGATTCGCCTTTCCTTTTCCCTTCCCCTTTGCTTTTGCTTTGGACTTCTCGACAAGGTAGCGCGAATAGAGATGATCGAACACGCGGATAAACTCCCCAAAATAGATATCCGCCACGCGGGTATTCCCGCGAATGACCACCATGTTCTCATCGTTGGCGTACTGCGACGATCCGCTGAAATTCGCCGTACCGGTAACGACCGTGGGATCGTCTCCCAGCGGATCGACCAGCATGAATTTGTCATGGATGTATTGATTGCGGTTGAAACCGGTGAGAACCTCCGGTCGGAAGTTCGCCAGATCCCCGGCACTGAGCTTCGCGCCAACCGCGATCACCGTGTTTCCAGTCTGATCGATCTTGGTCTCTGTCTGGGGTTTGATTCTCTTGTCAAAGACCGCGTACTGGAGTGTATTACCTGCCTCCACGAGCACCTTCTCAAACACCTTGTCCAGATTAAACGCGAATGTCATGCATAGAATCTTCTGCGCTGAGCCCATCAAGTCAGCATACCAGTTGAGCGTCTCCAGCTTCTTGCTGTCGTCGCGCGGACTGAACAGCGTGAGCATGCGGTTTTTGGGCGGATCGGAATGACGCTCCGGAGTCGGCTCCACGTCGAGATTCGCCTCTACCAGCGGCTTTCTCGTGACATCCGGATCGGCCAGTCGCTCCCAGAAATCGAGATACCGCTGCGCCAGTTCACCATCCCATATGGCATGTCCCACATTCGAGTGACCAAAAATCCCGCCCGCAGAGATGTTTGTCGATCCGGTCCAGACCGCGATCGGCTCGTCCTTGTGAATGAGGACGATGAACTTGTTGTGCCTGATGCCGGCGCGCGATTTCTGCGGCTTGCAGATCCTCTTGATGCCGGCACTCGCAATCATCTTTTCGTTGTCGTCTTTGTAGCCCTGCGCCTCGTAGCATATCGCCACATCGGCACCCGCTTTGTGCGCCTTCGCAAACGCCTGACCTACCGGCAGATATCGAAACTCGTACAACATTGCCCGAAGCTTGTAGTCCCTGGCATCCTTCCCTGCAGCCTTTCCGATAAACCCGATGAGCGCCTCATAGAGTCCACGAGACAGCCATTCCATCTGTTCCGACTCCGGGTCTGTCTGATCCGGTGGGTGATCGCCGAACCGACGAGCATACGCCTGTGACCCGGCAGCTCCCCGGTTGAAGTAAATGTCGTGTGATGGTTTCCCGTTGGCTCCGCGCCCCCCCTGTTCAGCCTCAGTACTTACGTCAACGGTAGTCGAGGAAGCATCGTCCAGGTCGACCAGTTTCGATGTACCGTAAACCGGCACTACCCGGTATTGGTATGTTGTCTCGGGCTTCGCCGTGTAGTCACCCCACTGGAACGACTGAATCGGGTGCTCCGATGTCGGCACGAGCGTGCCAGGAGGAAGACCGGCATCCTTCCCCTTGAAACGCTTGATCCCACGAAGGAAATAACGTTCCACTACTTTCCCTTTTGCAAACTCCGCTCGCTCGATGGCAAACCCGAGCAGTCCGGTACGTTTTCCATCCTGACCTGCCGAAAAATCCCAGGCCAGAAT
>JBATNE010000003.1:0-15854 GCA_049290195.1 Candidatus Zixiibacteriota bacterium | reverse complement strand
GATGACGCCTCCTTCAAATTTGAGCAGCACTTACGAGTTGGCTATGAACGCTGGAAGGCCAGTCAGGACGAATGGAAAGCAAGCAGCAAGAAGCCACTGTTGTTCGTTATGTGCGAGGACACCGAGGCCGCTGATCAAATAACCAAACGACTCAATACCGATACAGCTTTCAGAGAGCTAAACGGCAAAACGATAAACCTCCATACAAATCTCAAAGGTAAGATTAAGACGATTGGAAGGGGTTTGTCTGCACAACAGGTTTTTGTCGAAAGCGAGAAGGACATTAGCGACGAGGATCTGAAGGCCCTACGTAAACTAAGCCGAGAACTCGATGCCAATCACAGCCCTTATAATTGTATAGTCTCGGTGCTCATGTTACGCGAGGGATGGGACGTGAGGAATGTTACAACAATTGTCCCGCTCCGGCCGCTTAGTTCAAAGGCAAACATCTTGCCAGAACAGACACTTGGGCGAGGCTTGAGGAGGATGACCCCGCCCGGACAGGCGCATGAGCTTGTTACAGTTGTAGAGCATCCCGCCTTTGCCAGCTTGTACCAACAGGAACTGGCCCAGGAGGGTGTTCAGATCGAAGTAATAGACATCACCAAAGTACCACGAACTACTATTACGATTTTCCCCGATCCAAAGAAGGACTGGGGCAAGCTGGCAATGACTATTCCCAAATTGACGTCAGCTCATAGAACCGCGCCGACTTTGGATGGCATCAATATTGACAAAGTCCGCGCTTCGTTTAAGCGCTTTCGACCGCTCCCCTTAGGCCATACGCGAGAAGATACGATTGACTATGAAGGTAGGCAGTTGTTCACTGGTGAAATCATCGAAAGAATGAAGATAAATCTCCCACTGTTGGACTCAGGCATCGGCGCTCTATCATTCTATGTGAAAGAGTTGGAGTACATCTGCAAAGTCCGTGGCACCCATGCGACGCTCGCGCCACTGCTCCAAACTTTCTTTGAAGAGATACTCTTCGAGCAAAAGGCGGCGCTTAACGATCCATTGCTTGTAATGCGGCTTGCTGACACAGATGTGCGCGAGCATACGCGAGCGACATTTGTGGCCCTGATCCGCAAGCATATTACCACTACTGAGGAGCGGCAGTCAGTTGCGACTGGAACAATGCTGAGTGAATGGAAGCCCTTTCAAGTAACGCATTCTGAACGACACCCAGTGACCGAGGCGGACCGGACCCTCTTTAATTTGGTGCCTTGTAACCGCTCGTTTGAGCTTGGCTTTGCCAAATTTCTGGAGAATGCTTCAGACGTTTCAGCCTTCGCCAAGAATACTGGCCCTCAATGCTTGAGGATAGACTATTTGGCGGCAGGCTCTCGGCTCGCTTTCTATACTCCAGACTTCTTTGTCCGTCTTAAGAACGGACACTGCTGCTTAGTTGAAACCAAAGGGAGAGAAGATCGGGACATTCCAGCTAAGGCAAGGGCAGCAGTAGCTTGGTGCAAGTCTGCATCCACCAAACAGGTGGAGTGGCGTTACCTTTATGTTACTCAAGGCGTCTTTGAGCGACTCAGTTCTTACTTGATTGACGAACTATTGCGCGTGTGCGAACCAGCATTACAAGAGCTTCTTGGTGAACTGGAAACTCCACAGTTACCCCTGCCCCTTTACTCTTCCGATACGCCGCCTGTAGAGGCGGCCTACGAGCCGTTCTTGAGCGCCGAAGCGTTCGCCAAACTGCCTTCCCGATACCAGAAATCAATAGAACAGGCGACCACACTCTTTGCTTTCTTTGAGAAGAAGCCCGGAATGAGCCTCTCCCCTGCATTCCAGCCGCTACTCGGACCGCTTGACGAAGTCGCTAAGGGCTTTATGGTCAAGCGGCTGAGTTCTGACGTGCCCACCAATGCTATCGAAATTGACGATTACTTCAATCCATTCCTGGGAAACATCCCAGGCATTGAAAAGGGAGTTCTCCTAAAGAATGCCCGGAATCTGAAGAAGACTCTACTTTACCAGAACGGACTCTTCCCGTTGGGTATGCTGTCCTTCTGTTTAGACTTTGCCACCAATGGCCGGGAAGGCTTGGGCGGAGTATTTGATTCCGTACAAAAGCGGTTTTCTGGTAACAAGGCCGAGGCCCAATTGCGGGTGATTGAGCGAGTGAATTCAGTCCGAAACACCTATATCGCCCACGCTGAGAAGGACCTTACCGATCCGAAATTTGCAAAGGAAGAACTAAAGCATTGGATAGAAACGCTGCGGGCAATGCATGAAGGATAAACAGAAATACAGGGCAAGCCATGCCAGCAGTGCATTTCAGTGGACTAATCTGCTATATCCATGTCTTGCCGTTGTGATACTGACAGTAGGCCCTCTGCTGTCAGAGGATCTTAATGGGCAAAAGCACTTCAGTGAAGCGCTTTTTGAGGCTACTTTCGCCATTCAAGCTGACAGCTGCTGCTCTGGTACTGGATTCTGTGTGAGTCTCTCAGACAGCGGGCCAGTCGCATTTGTGACTGCCAGACACGTTCTTGACAGCCTTCCGGGTGACTCCGCAACCTTGATTCTACGCAAGAGACTTCCCGATAGCACGTGGCAGTTCTTCCTCTTTAAGCAGGCAATCCGAAAGGCAGGCAAGCCCCAATACAAGGTACATCCAAATCCAAGGATAGACGTCGGGGCATTCCTGTTGGTTGACCCCAAGGACTCAGCCTTCACAAATGACCTTCATCCCTTTAGTCGCGAGTTGCTCGCTAAGGATGACGATATCCGAAAATACTGGGTTCATCCAGGTGATGAAATGTTCTTCCTTGGCTATCCTGCTCAAATGACGTCTCCTGGGAACGGCCTATTTCCAATATTGCGGGCTGGGTTTGTCTCGTCCTATCCGATCACCCCACTGCATCAGCACCCATTCATCTACTTAGACGCTTCAATCTTCGATGGCAATAGCGGTGGACCAGTTTTCTTTGAATATACCGCCAGCGGCTGGAACGGCCGACTGGTTAATCGCAATGGACTAATAGTCGGTCTTATAAGTTTTGCTGTAAACCCTGAAGTTACATTGAAAATTGACCAGACTACCAAGAAGCGGGATATCAGAATCGCAGGATTTTACAATTCCGAATTCATATTGGAAGTGCTTGATTCACTCGCAATATCGAATTCCAGAGTTGGTCCTGCGAGGCACAAATGATCTTTAGCGACGATCTTTCAATTCTATTGCTCTGGGGTATTGTATAACCGGCAATCCGCCCCTCAAAGGAGTAGGTTATGGAATACCAGATTAATAGTGACGTTTTGAGATACGTGGAAGAAATTGTGTCGTGGTACGGGACGGCTTCTCAAAATCGACATTCAAGGGTACTCCCTCATCCAGCATTTGGTCGCTGGAAGTCTTGGGATGACTGCCGACTCTGGTGCGCCCTTTTTTTTACTGTAGCAGCGAAGGGTGGATCTGGTGTTTCGCGGGATTATCTTGAGGGTATTGAAGACGGTTACTATGAGTTTGAATTGCATCCAAAGGGGTTGATTCCACTTTCATACGATAATCGAATGAGACAGATTTGGGAATTTGGCCGGGGCAAGAATCGTTTGAATAAGGCTCTCGGCCGCTTCTTTAGTACACCGCAGAAGTTTGGTAGACCAAATAGCTACGAGCGAGTCTGCACAGATTTCTTCTGCACATTCGAGAAGCACGGATTCACGAAGTGGCTCTATGAGATCGATCAACTCTCCGATGAACGGTCTAAGGCCAAATGCCTTGAAGAAGTGCCTGGGATCAGCCTGAAGGCTTCTCGTGACTTCTTGAACGAGCTGGGAATGACAACTTCTTTAATTGCGTTAGATGTGCAAGTATTAGGGGAAATGCGAGAGCATTGGAGATGGGATGTACCAACTCAAACTCCATCCGGGAATCGTGGGGTGTACGAGGCAATTGAAGATGCAGTCAGGCTCATTGCCAAGCAGCTGCAATTAGACGTGCTGCAAATCGACAAGGCGATATACTTTGCACGGATGACTGGGGAGTATCGAACGCGCCGATAGACCCATTGCGGGTCGTTTCGCTCACCGTTCAAGCGGAGGTTGGCCCGACATGAACAGGAGTATGAATACGGGATGGGGCTGTACTGAGGCACCAGCCAGAATATGTACTGGCTTTCTAAAAGGTCCATTTCTCAGCCGGTGCTTTCAAATGAGTCACATTCGTCAATGGTTCTCGGTGACCGATACTTCTCAGGAGTATTGGGCCAATTTGCTGGTTGCTGGAAAATCGTGATCGGTATATTTTGGTATCGCTAACCACTTGTTGTACAATCATTTATGAGGCGTTATTCGTGACTAAGTCGGTGCAAGAGGTAGTTTACCAAATCCCGAAAGGTGACGATAATTCACCAATGGGGTCCCAATTAAGAAAGTCGGCCGATTGTCGGTTTCAGCTGGACTGGTGTGTGTGAGAATTTGGATTCAATTGCATCGTTTCACTACAAGCCACTTTGGACCCAACGGTTAATAGCATGTCATGATCAAACTTGGGAATTGTCATTTGGAGAACTTGAATCGGAGAGAAGCAAATAAATTTTGTTGATTCCTTTGTAGATGTGATTGTCATTTGCAGTGGTTGGGTGTATTATTTGCGAGGCTAATTAGGTGAGACAAGTACCTGTTGATTCAATACAAAATTGCATTTGTGTTTCATGGTACTCCTTTGGTTTTGCAGCAAACAGTCCAATTGGAGGTAAAGATGAGAGATTCCTATGACAGCTATAACGAACTCAGCCTGAATGAAATTGGAGAAGTTGCTGCTTTTGCCCTGGTGGCAATTGAGGCATTGCGATCGGGACACGTCGGTCCATTTGAAAAGTCGTTAATAGAAGATGCTGTTAAATTAGTATCGGTCTTAGAAGTAGGCGTTGAGGCTTCTAAGGGCAATACACTTTCTCCGTCTCAACTTGGGCCCTTTTATGTTGTCCGTCCAGTCTTGCAAGTGTCTACTGAACACGATATGTTACAAAAATCGGCCGAAGTCTCTAAGTTATTAGGGAAAGTCGACACAGATAAGGCAACTGGGAACTTGAGTGAAGACGAACTGGTGCTGTTGGGTGACTTCTTCACAGAAGTCGCGGATAAGTATCAAGGTATTGCGACTACTACCATAAACGCTGAAATGCGTCTGGCTCCGGAGCAATTGATTGGCGCCCAGTGATCGTCAAGTACCAAGCAATCTGAAGTTTCTCTTGGTTCTGACTATATCGAGGGGGATTTTAGCCATTGACCTCTTAACGAGAATGTGCGATCAGTTGAGTAGGCCGCAGAAGGCGCTCTTAGAGAAGTTCATTACTCACCTCAGAACAAAAATAATCAAGATCCTATCATTACAGACGCACTATGTAGATC
Organism: Candidatus Zixiibacteriota bacterium; assembly: GCA_049290195.1. Lineage (GTDB taxonomy): Bacteria > Zixibacteria > MSB-5A5 > GN15 > FEB-12 > FEB-12. The sequence continues at coordinate 10,484 of JBATNE010000003.1, read as the reverse complement.
AAATGGCTTCCGAAAAGCTCTTGCAGTCGGAATACAGAAAGGCCCTGTTCTATATACGCCCGACTATTAATGATTTGAACAAATTTAACGAACTACTGCACCTATTCACAATATCCCCTGACCTACCAAAAGAGCTATTCTCGCTCCTCAATGATATTAGATCTGATCTTTTGTTTGAGGTTGGGACCGACAAAATTGATGTCGTTGATTCCGTGATCCTCTTCAACCGTCTCTATAGTTACGAAAGAGCTGACCTATACTCGAAGGAGTTCTATAGAGAAGACGATATTATCTTGCTACCTTACCTTGACATACGAAACCCGTTATTGTGGCCGAACTTACTACATGAATATGGACACATTGTACTGAAAAAGCAAATCGGCATCGGCAAGTATACACTTCCCAAGGAACAAGTAGATTTGGCAAACAACTGGCTCCATGAGCTCTTTGCTGATAGAATCGCAGTCCGAATGATGGGGGCGAGCTACATATACTCTGTAGTTTCATACTTTTCATCGTTAGAGCTTGATGATTACCGTTCGACCTTGGAGCATCCAAGTTTCCCCTATCGCTTAAGGCAATTACTACTGAAGCTACCTGGCGATCTCTTTTCAGAAGAGGCCTCTCAATTTGCTAATATGATCATTGAACATTCGGAAGGCCTTGACATTCCGAGAGAAGAACAGCGATTCCTACCGACGATGAGCTCAAAAGACAGATATAAGTTGCGCTTTCAAAAATTGGCACCAGAAATTACGGGTACTGAGCCCAATCCCGAATATGTACCGAAGATTACTCCGGAAGAACTCGAACAGAGCGTTGAAACTGCTTCAAAAGATATCAACTGGTGTAATACCAAGTCGAGTATTGCAATTATTGAAGCCGAAAAGAGTTCTCTTGTCTCTGACCTGCACAATCGTATGCCAATCCCTTCAATTCTCGAAACATCCAATGTTAGCAAGATTAGAAAGCAGCTGGATGAACTGAAAGCTCACCCCGGATCTATTTCCAAAGAACAATTGTTGGCCGATTACAATGAGAAGCGATTGGACGCAATAACAATCATCAATTTGGCATGGACTGCTTTTCGAGGTCCAGTTACCGATCAATTATTGACAATATATCGGAACCAGGGACCATCCGGCGAGGAAAAATTGGCCGACATGACGGACTACTATCTATCGTTCAACAATTGTATACTGAAGTCTATAGAATCATCTCAGCTAATCAAGGCGTGGCAATACTGAAACTGTAGGAGGGGGCAAATGCTACTTTGCGATAGACAAATTGTCGAATATCTCATCGCACAGGAGCTCGTAGTGAAGCCGATACTTGAACCTACCTTGCAGATTCAACCAACATCACTCGATTTAAGGTTAGGCACGAGCTTCGCAATTATTAGAAATGCCGAGTTTACATATTTGGACCTCCTAAAAGAGCCTCGTGAAGCGCGAAGGGAAGCCGCTAAGTACATGCAGCGGTATGACATAAACTTCAATCAAGACTTTGTCCTGCATCCTGGTGAATTTGCCCTTGCGTCGACCTATGAATACATTCGCATGCCATCGTTTCTTTCAGGCAGATTGGAGGGTAAGAGCACTTGGGGAAGATTGGGACTTCTTGTTCATTCGACGGCGGGTTTTGTTGACCCAGGATTCGAAGGCGCTCTCACATTTGAATTAGTAAACGTCGGAAAAGCGCCGATCAAACTTTTTCCAGGGATTCGCATAGCTCAAATTTGCTTCTATAAGCATGAAAAGGTTCTCAAGAAATATGGAGAAGGTAGGAAGCACTCCTACTCACGGCAAGTTGGCCTGCAAACAAGTCTCTATTTTGAGATGCCCGACTTTGCAAAGATTCGTAGGATTCGAGAGGTAGTAGCATAAGGTGAGGGATTGAGAATGACTGGATATGAAGACAGAATTAAAGCTCTCATCGACTTAGATGAGAGTCAATCGTTGATCCTATTAGGAGCACGGCTTCAAGGGTTTGAAAGTTTCGAAGCGGGCCTTGGAATTTCTAAAGGTGACATGAAGAATCTATTGGTGGAGACGTCGGAGCAACTTAGTAATAGACAAGCACTTGCGATTGTCAGTGGCCCGTTTCGTAACGCCTATGATCACATGATTAGTTTTTCGAATAAGTGCCTTCAGGAAGCAAGCGACTTCATGGACCAAAGACGTCAAGAGCTTTTCGATTTGATTTGTATCAAGTTCGATTACTGTGCAAAGTCAAAGAAGTACTCAAGTCAAATCGAGTTACTTGCAGCTCTGGCGGTATTTCTGGAGTCATTTTGGAAAGAAGCTCCTGTGATTGAAATAGTTGTCGCTATGGCAAAGTCGGGATTAGATTCCTTCTGCATGTGTTCGTAAGGCCCTGAATCCACCTCTAAGACTGACTTCGGGACAGAATTTACGAATTCTGCAAATCGCCCACTTGCCCAAGAAGAAGAAAAGGGCAATTTACTACGCCGCATTCTCGATCACCCAGTTGCGGAATGCGTCTCGTAGACCCCGCTTTAGTCTCTCCCATAGATGTCTCCCTATTTTGTCTATATCCTCCAGAGTAGTTGCAGCGGCAAATTCTACGTCGGATCTACTGCGGATCTCACGGATCGGATTCAGAGGCACAATAAAGGAAGATCACCGGCCACCCTCGCAGGAAGACCCTGGCAGTTGGTATACACTGAGGAATTTTCGCTTCGGACCGAAGCAGTTCGAAGAGAACTGACCCTAAAGGGCTGGAAGAGTCATGACCGGCTGGCCAAGTTGATTGCTAAGGGCCAAACCAGTCCAGTTGGCTAGAACGTCCCGCACCTGTGGTGCGGGAAGGCCGCGAGTTCGAGTCTCGTCAACCCCGCTTAATTTGTCGATCGTGGCATTCCATAACTATTCCCCGCAGTTCTTAGATCAAATTCGGGCGACCATTCAGGTCTCATGATCCTCACGATGGGTTTCCTGCCGCGTCTGGCTGCCCGATAAGCCTGTTGCCCAAATCATCAACAATTTCTATCTTAGTTACGAGATCTGACCATTGGCGCACTTTCGACCGCCAGAACCCAGGATATTTTTCGACCGTGGCAAACGACGATTCAGACGATAAGACGCGTACGCATATAGCCCTCACCAGCGGTACTATGGTATCGCATTACCGGATAGTCGATAAGATCGGTGCCGGTGGCATGGGGGAGGTATATCTGGCGGAAGACACGCGTCTGAAGCGAAAAGTCGCGCTGAAGTTCCTCCCTTCCCATCTTGCGTCCAATGAAGATATCAAGACGCGGTTTCTTCGAGAGGCACAGGCGGTCGCCAAGCTGAATCACCCGAATATCGTCACGATCTATGATGTCAGCGAATTCAACGGTCGGCCGTTTTTCGCAATGGAACATGTCGAAGGGCATTTACTTCACCATTTCGCCCACGAGAAACCGTTGCCGCTCGACACGGTCATTGACTATGCCATGCAGGTGTGCCAGGGGATCGGCGAGGCGCACCGCGCCGGCGTGATTCACCGGGATATCAAAGCTACCAATATCATCGTTGATACCAAGGGCCGGGCCCGACTGCTCGATTTTGGTCTGGCGGCCACAGCCGGGGATGACAAACTAACGAAGACCGGCTCCACGCTCGGTACGGTTGCGTATATGTCGCCGGAACAGGTGTCCGGGCGAGATGTCGACCAGCGTTCAGATCTCTTTTCCTTTGGCGTTGTTCTGTATGAATTGCTTGCGGGGCGCACGCCGTTCCGGCGCGACAGCGAAGGCGCGACTTTACGGGCAATAATGCAAGAGACACCGGAGCCGCTCGCTCGATACAAGTCCGACATACCTGCACGTCTCCAGCAGATTATGGACAAGCTGTTGGAGAAAGATCGGGAGATGAGGTATCAGACGGCTGAAGATATCATCGCCGATCTGAAACGGCTCGTCTATGATTCGCAACCGACCGGCCAGAGACCTTTCTCCAAACCGGCAAAGTCACGGTTGAAACTGATTGTCGGTATGGCAATTGTGGTCGTAGCTGCGGTTTCGGCATTTGTTCTGTTTCCTCGGACAAAGCCGACTCAAACCACTACTGAAGTGGCCGGTTCCAGTCCGGTGATTGCGGTCCTGCCGTTCGAGAACCTCGGGAATCCTGAGGATGAATATTTTGCCGACGGAATGACCGAAGAGATCACTTCCCGACTTGCCGGTATCGATGGTCTCGGCGTGATTTCCCGCACGAGCTCGATGCAGTACAAGAAGTCGGGGAAAAGTCTGAGTCAGATCGGCAAGGAGCTGGGAGCCAATTACATTCTCGAAGGATCGGTGCGCTGGGCCAAAGCCGGTGGACAGACCAAGGTGAGAATTACGCCGCAGCTCATTCGCGTTTCCGATGATCGCCATATGTGGGCCGACAATTACGAGCGCGAGATGATGGAAGTATTCGCGGTTCAGGAGGATATTGCGACCAAGATCGCCTCCCAGCTCGACCTGACTCTCCTGGAATCCGACCGGAAGACGCTGGCGGCGCGTCCCACGACCGATTCAAAGGCGTATGATTATTATCTCAAGGGAATCAACGGCGTGCGGCGACTCGACTGGTCATTGCCGGCCCTGGTCGCGGCGTCGGCTAATCTTGACAGCGCCGTGATGATTGATCCTTCGTTTGCTCTGGCCTATGCCGTCAAATCACGCGCCAACACCATGCTGGCCTGGGTCGATCCATCGGGTGGGTATCAGAAAATAGCCCGTGAGTCTTTCGAAAAAGCGTTGAAAATCCAGCCGAATCTGTCATATGGCCATATGGCGGCCGGTATCTTCTACAACTTGACCGAGACCGATTACGACAGCGCCATGACCGAGTTGGATCGGGCTACCTCGGAACTCCACAACGATGCCGATCTGGTGACCAACATTGCTCTGGTGCAGTGGCGCCAGGGGAAATTCGACGGGGCCGATGACAATTTCCGGAAGGCTGTCGATCTTGACCCAATGAATCCCACTGTGCATTCGTGGCGCTCCCAATTTTTCAGATTCCGTCGGATGTTCGCCGAGGCGGAACAATCGGTTAACCGGGCCATCGCCCTGGATCCCAAACGAGGCGATTTCTATATGGAGAAGTTGTCGGGATATGTCTCGCGATATGGCGACTGGAGCAAGAATAGAGAAGTGGTTCGGGAAGCGCTCAGCCAGATTGATACGCTCGAATTTGTCCGAGCCACCGGTGGCGGCGGTCTGGATTCACTCCTGGGTGGTCATCTCCTGAAGGACGGCTCCTTCATTGACCGGTATCGAGCAGATTCACGCAAGAAGTTGGACGTGCAGGCATTCTACCTGTCGCTGTCGGTTATGTACCATGATGCGGGGAATGCGGCGCTGACAGCAGTTTATCTTGACTCAACCAAATCGACAATCGAGCAACGACTCAAGGTCGTACCAAACGACGCCCTGCTTAACTCGGCTCTGGGCGCGGTATTGGCGTATTTGGGATCGTGCACAAAAGCGGTGGAATTTGGTATCCGCGGAAAGGAGCTACTGTCAATCGCCAAATGCCATTGGTGAGGACCGGGTCAGGTCATGGTCATGGCCATCATTTATGTCAAGTGCGGACAGTATGACAATGCTCTGGATGAGCTCGATGAATTGCTTGCCCAGCAGACTCCGTTCACGGTCTTTGATTTTATGCAGAACCCGGAATTGGAGCCGCTCCGCAAACTCAAACGCTATCAGGAAATTATGCGGAAATATGCCGTCACGGCCGCGCAGCCGTGACGACTCAAGTTCCTTGATGTCCGGGCGAGTCTTTCAACCCGAACCTCCCCCGCGTTTCAATCTCCCGCTTTGGCCAGCTGCTTGTCCTTTTCCAATTTTGCGATCTTGTCTCTCAGCTCCTCAATTTGCTTCTGCTGATCTTTGATGGCTTCAATCAATACCGCCGACAGCCGTCCGTAATCCACCGCCCGATATTTTTCATCACCCCACGTAGTAATGAGCTCCGGATAGACCTTTTCCACTTCCTGGGCAATGACGCCGATTTCCCGATGTCCCGTTGACCGTCCCATCTTCTCGTACGTTTCGTTCCAGTCGAACGACACACCGCGAATCTGCCTGACTTTCTCAAGTGCGTTGGTCAACGGTTTGATGTTCTTCTTCAGGCGATTGTCAGAAGAGGTAGGAAAGCTGGAGGCGTGAGCGGAGCCGGCCACGTCCAGCGGATAGGCGGGGCTGGTATTCCAGATGCCGACTCGATGATTACTGGCGACATAGAGACAGGGAAATGACGGCGCAACGGCCGTTGCCTCGACATACAGGCCGATATCGCCGTACCCCAGAGAGAGGCGGCTGGTCCCTCCGCCCCAATTTGGCAATATGTAAGTACCTGAGGTACTACCACCAGCGTAGTTGTAACCTAAGTGAATTCCATCTCCGAAATTCGGATAGCTGCCGTAAAGGAATCCTGAGGAATTGCCACCTCCCATTCGGAGATACTGGTAATCTGCCGAAGTGGTACCAATTTCCATGGAGCCGGCGACGGTGAGCCGCTCGGCCGGGCTGGCCGTCCCGATGCCGACATTTCCGGAAGCGGACAGGTTTCCTTGAATACTGGTACTGCCTGAAATTGCCCCGCCCGAGGCACCATCGATATCGCTCACCCGATTGGCGTACGGCACCGAAACGAGTCGCGTCCGCGGTGACAATTCGGGGTCTGTTCCTACCTTTATGCCGAGACAACGAAACGAATGTTTGAATACGGAATCGACAATCGGGGTGAAGGTCCCAAGAAGGACGGAGAACAATCCTCCTGATGTGGTGACGGACTGGGTCTCGGTCCATTTGCTGGTGCCGCCTGACGGCGAATCATAAATTGTGAAGACAACAGAATAGCTGCCGTCGGGAACAGGCGTTCCTCCGGCATCGGTCAGACGACCCTGGTAGTTGATGATAGTAGGTATGGCGGCCAGAGATGTGCCGGCCAATGCCGTCAGAACAGCGAGTACTGAAGCGATAGCGAAGATAGAGGATGATAGCGCTCTCATGGAGCACCTCCTTACGAAGATATGGTCAGTGATTGTTTTGCTGAGCACGAACATGGACTTAATTAGTATACGTAAGGAGGGCCGATTATCCAAACCGAATTGTGGTGCGTACGACCACCCTAATACAGGTGTTGGGAACTCACCCACTGGATTGTCCTGCTCCCCACCTGCATCCGGATCCGAAAGCTGAAACTCATGCTCTTTGATATTGTCCTTTGGGGAGGCTAAGGTCGGGAGCGTTTTGTAGACGGTCGTCGTCTGCAATGAGCTCCTGCCCCCACCCTCGACTCCGGTCCTCGTCTTCCACGCCCATCTTTACGATTTCCTTATGCTTCCCCTCCCCTTCTTTGCGCTCTTCTTGAGCCGCTCCGCGTTATGATATCTGCGAGTTGAGCCGAATGGAGACCACGGAAAGCGGAATTTCGGCCCAACAGCTAGATGAACAGATTTAAGCAACATCGCGAATCAATAGCATACGGAGGCAAAGAGTCCATGATCAGGGTCAGCAAGGTAATCCTTGCGGTCGCAATCATTACCGCTGGAGGGATGGCCAGTAGAGCGATGGCCACTGCCACCACGCACATCTGGGGACCATCGACTGATATTCAGCCATTCAAGTTATGGCACATTACCAGCGACATGTACGTCCCGGTCCAGTTGGATGCATCCGGCAGCCGCATTCCTACAGTGACCAACGTAGGTTTGACTGTTGGGGTACTGCCGTTCAAGAAACTGAACGCCGAGGTCGGATTCGATCACAAATCGGGGCTCGGCTCACTGGATAGCTATCCGCTTTACGGCAATGTCAAAATCGGAGTTCCTGAGGATTGGCTTGGGAAATGGTCCCCAGCTCTGGCGGCCGGCGTCTTTGATGTTGGCACGAGAAAGGACTTCACAGATTACAATGTCTTCTACGTGAAAGCGGCCCGGACCTTGACCTTCCCGCGCGCGAACCTCGGGAGAATCTCGCTGGGTTATTTCACCGGCAACAAGAAGTTGCTTCTTGACGAGAACGGCCAAGAGGACAACGCCGGTATCTTGGCCGCATGGGAACGGACGATGACCGAAGTGTCAGACAAACTGTGGATCTGTCTTGAATACATGGGGACCCACAGCGGTTACGGCACCTCAAACTTAGGAGCCTCGTGGAAATTCGCCCCCAACGTTGCTGTAGTCCTCGGCTACGACATCTTCAATAATGAGGCCCTGGCGAATACCGCAACTATACAAGTGGATGTTGACTTCTAATAGCAGGAGAGTTGGATACTATGGAATTTATCGTAGCTGGAATCGTAGCCATCGCCCTTCTGGGGTATCTGGTCTACGCCCTGTTTAACCCTGAGAAATTCAGCTGAGCGTACCTATGTCAATGCGTGATCTGTTACAGGTTTTCATTTACGCCGCAGCACTGGTAGGACTTGGATACCCAATCGGTCTGTTTATCGCCAGGGTGCTCGAAGGCAAGAGGACATTCATGAGTCCGGTATTCGGCTGGATGGAACGTCTCATCTACCGCGTATGCGGGGTTGATCCGGCTCAGGAGATGAAATGGACCCAGTACGCAATCGGCCTGCTTGCGTTCAATTTCTTCAGCTTCCTGATTGTCTTTGTGCTGCAGTTGGTGCAGACGTGGCTTCCGATGAATCCACAGCACCTGGCCAATACGTCGTGGCACCTGGCCTTCAATACGGCCGTCAGTTTCATGACCAACACCAACTGGCAGGCGTATGCCGGTGAGACAACAATGAGCTATTTCACGCAGATGGTTGGTCTTGCGGTGCAGAATTTTGTGAGCGCTGCCACCGCCGTTGCCGTACTGGTGGCACTCATACGCGGATTCCGGCGGAAGAGTTCGGCAACAATCGGGAATTTCTGGGCGGATTTGACGCGTTCGACCATCTACATATTCCTCCCGCTCTCGATAGTCTTTGCGATCTTCCTGGTCAGCCAGGGGGTAGTGCAGTCAAATGCACCGTCCGCCGAAATCACCACGATCGAAGGTGCAACGCAGACAATCCCGCTAGGACCGGCGGCATCGCAGATTGCCATCAAGCAGCTGGGCACCAACGGCGGTGGGTTCTATAACGCGAACAGCGCGCATCCGCTGGAGAATCCCACCCCTGCGTCCAACTTCCTGGAAATGCTCGCGCTGTTGCTTCTTCCGGCCGCTTTTGTAGTCGCATTTGGCAAGTTGATGGGATCGATGAAACATGCCAGGGTGGTGTTTGTCGTCATGTTTCTTATCTGGGGGGCAGGATTGGGACTGTCTCTCTGGGCTGAATTTGGGAGCAACCAGGTTGTGCACCAGACAGCGCTCATGGAAGGAAAGGAGACTCGATTTGGCGTGACGAACAGCATTATCTGGTCGGTTTCGACAACCTGTGCCTCGAACGGTTCTGTGAATGCCATGCACTCCAGCCTGAGTCCTATCGCCGGTGGGATCGCCATGTTCAATATCCTGCTCGGTGAGATCGTTTTCGGCGGCGTGGGTTGCGGCGTCTATGGAATGGTGTTGTTCGTTCTGCTGACAGTGTTCCTCGCCGGACTGATGGTTGGACGAACCCCGGAGTATTTCGGAAAGAAAGTGGAAGCGCGGGAAGTGACTATGGTCATTGTCGGCGTCTTAGCTCCCAGTGCCGCGATGCTCATTCTCTCGGGAGCATCGGCGGTGCTGCCGTTTGGACTATCCAGTCTGGCGAACAAGGGGCCGCACGGGCTCTCGGAAATCATGTATGCCTTCGCTTCCGGGGTCGGCAACAACGGCAGCGCTTTCGCCGGCCTAAATGCTAACACCCCGTGGTACAACGTTACGATTGGCCTGGCCATGCTGATCGGTCGATTTGGCGTTTTGATCCCAACATTGGCTATCGCCGGGAGCATGGCGGCGAAGAAAATCAGCCCGCCATCGGGCGGGACATTCGCCACCGACACACCGATCTTTGGAGTACTGCTGGTTGGTGTGATCATTATAGTTGGTGCTCTTACCTTCTTCCCCGCGCTCTCGCTCGGGCCGATCATCGAACACTTACTGATGGGAGCCGGAACCGCGTTCTGAGGAAATGCCATGACACAAGATACGTCACAATTCACCTACAGGCAGTTGGTGCCGCGTGCCATCAGGGATTCACTCGTCAAGCTGAACCCGAGACTTCAACTGAAGAATCCGGTGATGTTTGTCACCCTGGTCGGCGCATGTATCACAACTATCTATGCCTTCATCAGTCTCTCCACCGGGTCGGCGTCGTTCGGCTTTGAATTGCAGATCGCCATCTGGCTCTGGTTCACGGTACTTTTTGCCAACTTTGCCGAAGCGATGGCCGAAGGTCGCGGCAAAGCGCAGGCAGACAGCCTGAAGCGCAACCGAACTCAGGCAGTTGCCCGTCGAATCAAGAATGGGACCGAAGAACGAATCCCTGCCACATCTCTGCTGCGCGGCGATGTTGTGGTGTGCGAAGCGAGTGATATCG
>JBATNE010000002.1:0-33088 GCA_049290195.1 Candidatus Zixiibacteriota bacterium | reverse complement strand
CGATTACAGCCGGGGAGAAAGCCGCCTGGACTTGGTGGAAATTGATCTTGCCGGATATTTTGCGACCGTAAAGGAATTTCATCGGCCCGCCTTCGATGCCGCAGGCATCGACTTCGCTACCGATAACAGCGACTCCGCGTGTATCCGACTCGACCAGCATCGGTTTCGCCGCGTCGTCGACAACATTCTGAATAACGCTCGCGAAGCCCTCAAGCCGGGATGCCGTGTCGCAATCGCCTGGAAGGTCCATTCCTCAGCAATACGTGTTCAAATCGCCGATAATGGCCCCGGAATACCCGAGGCAATCAGAAGCACGCTCTTTGAACCATTTGTCACGTCAAATAAGGAAGGTGGCACCGGCCTTGGGCTCGCCATCGCTCGAAAGATCATCGAAGATCACGGTGGAACTATCGCCGCCCATTCGGAATCGGGTGTCGGTACAACCTTTGTAATTGAGTTGCCCGCCTCCCTCGCGGTCTCCTCCCAGCCATCTTTGCTGACGGTATGAAGCTATGAGGTATGTTATGCAGATTCGAATCTCTCTGGCTCTGGTGCTCCTGTTCGCACTCAGCTCACAGGCGCAGGTCAAGGTAAGCGGACTGTCCGATTTCGTACTGAAGAACAGCTCCGAATACGACTATACCAATCTCTCGTTTCGAACGTCATCCAATTTCCATACCCTGCGCACCCGGCTCTTTTTCGACGCCCCTCTTGGAGACGAAAATGGCCTCTTCGTACAGGTTCTGTTCGACCAGTACTATTTTGGCATTTATGGCGCCTATGCCCGATTCAATAACCTGGCCGGCAAATACCTCAATGTCCAATTCGGTCTTATTCCACTAACAGTCGGGTCGTTCGGCGCCCGAACCTACAGCGACAAGAATCCGTTGATCGGTACACCATTGCTCTACAACTACCACTCGAATTACTCACCGGGCGGACCCGATACTATTCATACGGTTGATGAGATTCTTGAAGAGCGGAGCGATCGCTACTCCACCGGACTCCCGGTTATCTTTGATGCCTACTGGAATACGGGCGCTGAATTGTTTGGCTCCGCAGGAAAACTCGACTACTCCCTGGGACTCCTGACTGGTTCTGTGTCACGACCCACGTACGAACAGTATAAGGACATCCCCCAGTTTACAACTCACCTGGTCTATTACTTCAACCCCGGCCTGGTACTTGGAGGCTCTGCGTTCCTCGGTCCGTACCTTGCAAAAGATCTGTTCCTCGACTCAATCCCTTCTGGAAAGAAGTACAGTTCCTATCTCAATGGCGGCGCGGGATATGAATTCTACGGTGTCTATCGCTATCTGGAATTTCGTTCGGAATCATTCTGCGCATTCTGGCAGCATCCCTACATCCCTACACTGAAGGTCCTCTCGGGTTATGTGGAAGCCAAGTACAAGGTCATACCGGGATGGTATCTGGCTGGAAGATATGATTACTTTGAACCGCTGAAGATCGACGATGGAAGTACCAGTGAGCGCTGGGATTTCCCGATCCATCGTACCGAAATCGGCATCGGTTATCACCCGGCGCGTCAGGCGCTCATCAAACTGGTAGGACAGTTCAATCGCATTTCCGGCGATAAGTCGCTGAATTCGGATCTCTACGCCATCCAGGTATCAGTCAATTACTGATTGGCGGGAGTCCGGCTGAATCGATCAAGCACGTCAATGAGGCGATCAACGTCGGATTCATTGTTGAACAGATGTATCGAAACGCGAATCGATCCTTCCCGCATTACCAGGATGATCTTGGTGTCGAGAATAGTCCGGTGGAGTCTGGCAGTATCCTTGCAGGAAAACGTCAGTATTGATGACCGGTACTTGTCTTCCATATTCGAGGTAATCGCATAGAACGGATTCCCGCGAATGTAGTCCGCCAGTCGATCGATCAATTTCAGGTTATGCTGCCGGATGGCGCCCAACCCCAGATCCTGGAAATACTTCACCGCCGCCTTCATCCCCATCAGATTCAGCACAACATAATAGCCCATCTCAAACCGTCGTGCCGAATCATAAAGCGGCTTATCGTAATGAAACAGATCGGTGTAGTTCATCCCCCAGTCAGCTCCCACCCAACTGAGAAACGGTGGAACCATTAAGTCCCGGACACGATCCCCAAGATAGAAAAATCCGCATCCCTGCGGTGACAGCATCCACTTCTGGCAGCCCGAGGTGAAGACATCGATTCCCAGTGCCTTGACATCGACCGGTTCAATCCCCATCCCCTGAATGCCATCGACCACAAAGTACATATCATGTTTCCGGCAGATCTCTCCCAACTGTTCCAGGTCATTCCGGTAGCCGTTGAAGAACTGAACGTAGGAAATGCACAGCACTCTGCTCTTTGGCGTGATCTGCTTCGCAAATTCGCCGATATCAAAGCAGCGATTGGTCGACTTGACCAGTCGCACGGTTAACCCGCGCGCTTCTGCTGCCCCCCGCCATGTGTAGAAGGCAGCCGGGAATTCAACATCTGAGATCAGAACTTCATCCCCCGCCTTCAAGGGAAGCCCGAACGCCGCGACATTGAGGCCAAAGGTTGTATGCATCCCGATACCAACCTCCTTCTTCTCCGCTCCGATGAGTCCGGCATAGTCGGCGCGAAGTTGGTCAGCGACCGTATATGCGTAGTGGGAATCGTCCCTGGCAGCAGCCAGTCGCTGATCAATATTCTGGACAATGGCGTCTTTGAGCGGAGTGGAAAATGGTCCGTATGCGGCGCTGTTGAAGTACACCATTTCACTGGTGTGAGGAAAGAATTCCCGAACATTCTCAAAGGTATATCTAAAGTCGTCGCTCACCGCGACCTCCTAAAGCGAGTAGAGGTAACCAATAATCGCGAGTGCCCCGACCAGCTTGAGCAAATGCGAGAGCATGGTGAACAGCAGATACGGCATGGGCAACTTCATTCGGACAGTCAGGCGCATACCGAACGGTACCGCCCCCAGAAGAAATGCAAAGAGCGCACTCGCTATTCCCCCTTTGATTCCACTCACCGGCAAAACGACATAGAAGAAGCTATAGGCAATTGTTGGAATGACCACATAGAAAAGCGTCTCCATGAAGAAATTCATGAAGCTGAAGAACCAGTTACTGGTTTCCAGTATCTCCGCCGGAATGCCGGTTGTGAGGCGAAGTTTTCGCTCGACGAAGTCCAACAGCAGCGATATCCCCAATATGTATCCCGCACCGCTCACGATGCACCACAGCAGCAACTCAAACGATACCATTATAACCACCCATGTTCACGATACCACGCAAACGTCTGTTGCGCTCCATCGGCAAACGATATCTGCGATTCAAAGCCCAGTTCCCGCCTGGCTTTCTCGGTAGAAATCTCCCATGAAGCCAATAGCTCGTTGGCCTTCTCCCTGGTCAGCATCGGAACCGATCCGACCAGTTTCAGGCTGAATTCCGCCACTGCTGCGATAAATCGAAACAGAGGTCCAGGCACAAAGATAGGCATGCTCCGTCTTCCGGAGGCTCTCGAGACCAACGCAACAAGCTCGGCCAGGCTGTAAGGAACCTTCTCAGCTATAAAATAGGCTTCGCCGGATCGAACGTCTTTACGCACAGCGCAAACGACTGCACGGCACAGGTCGTCTACGTGCACGAGTTGTAGTTTCCTCGATGTATCCCCAAAATAGGGGCGTATTCCCTTTGCCGCCGTCTGAAAGAAAGTAAATGCCTCCTTGTCCCCCGGGCCGTAAACACCCGATGGTCTGAGGATCACTAACTTGAGTGTGTCACGAAACTTGAGGAACTCCCGCTCCCCTGCCAACTTCGATTCACCGTAAACCGTTACCGGGTGCGGCGGATCACTTTCTGTCAGTGGTCTCTTGGCGGGAGACGGGCCGGCAGCTGCAAGTGACGAAATGAGGATGACTTTCTTTACGTCCGGATTATACCTGGAAATGCCGTCCATCAGTTGCCCCGTCCCATGCGCGTTGACCGCAAAGAACGTCTCTCGCTTGGTTGACTTGACCAGACCGGCGTTGTGAATGATGTAATCGACACCGGCTACTGTCGCCGGGATGGATTCAGGCTGAGTAACATCGCCAAAGCGATACTCTACCTGAAGATCCTTGAGAAAGGTCAAATCAGAGCTCTTGCGTACTCCGGCGATGACACGGTACCCCTCGCGGAGAAATAACTCACACAGCCGGGAGCCGATGAACCCGTTGGCTCCGGTTACGAGAATAGATTGCTTACTGCTCTGATCAACCATGCGGCGAATCTACTGAAATGTACAGGTTGCGACAAGCGGCATATCGTGAGGAATGGAGGCTTTCGATCGGCCGCACTATCAGTCGAGACTCCGTGTTACAATCGATTTGAGCCGCGTGATCACCATATCATTTTGGGATTTGAATCGATTCCCGACAATCCCGCTCTCCAGCCTGGCGATCAGCCCCTGACGGAACAGCTCCAGTCGGTCAGCTTCGGACTTGTTGCGAGCCGTGAAGTAGACCTCATCAAGACTTCCGACAAACTGGCGAAATTCGGCGTTCACGCCCCCTGATGCGTCGTAGAATTCATTTGGAAATTGCGACAGTAGCTCCACCATGGGCTTGGCACATCGGCGCCGGTTCAGGCTGCCTCGGTGTTTCCACAGAACATTCCAGAAGGAAATTCTGCGATTCGCCTGATCGGAGGTCAATGCAATTGGGACGATCAGGTCCGCTCTACTGGTCGAAGTTAGCGCCGCCACAATTGCGCTGTCCAACTCCCGGCACTTCGAAGGCCGAGACAGTAGTCCTGACTTGGGATCAATAATTCGCGACCTGAATTGCTGCACCCGATCGAGGGCCGTGTCGCTGGCAGCCTCGCTACAAAAACGGGCCAGTTGTTGGCACCAGAGCCGGAAATCCTCCGGTTTTTCCACCATTGCTTTGCAGAAGAGGGAGTCCTGGCTTGCGCGTACCTGCCAGATTTCTTGGACAGCATCAACGAGGGTGGCCGTGTCTTGCTTCTTCACTTCGGCCATCAGGAACTCCATTGGACCGCTGAACCCGCCGTAATTCTCGGCCGCCCGGAGGGGTGTAATCCATCCTACCAGCAGGGCGAATCCTGCAGACCATATCGCAATCACCGCTCGTATCTGTCGTGTACCGCTCATTCCTTCCCTTCTATTCTTCTTATCTTCTTATACAAATGAGAGCGCTCAATGCCAAGCTGCCGGGCCGTTTCTGCGACATTGCCGTCGTTTCGTTCCAGGGCAGACCGAATGTACTCCTCTTCAAACCGATCCACCGCCTCCTTGAGACTGGTTATCTTGCCCCTTTGACCAATCGGCAAGAGCGGCCTGAGCATATCCAACTCAATGCGGCTTTCTTCGCAGTAGATATTGATCCGCTCCATCAGATTCTTGAGTTCCCTGATATTGCCCGAGAATTCAAGTTCTTTCAGGAAGCTCATTGCCTCCCGGCTCAGCCTCTTTGGCTCCGAACCGCTTTCTGCCGCAAAGCGGGACAGGAAATAATCAACCAGAAGCGGGATATCCTGTTTGCGGTCTCGCAAGGGCGGCAAGTGGATGGTCACCACATTGAGACGATAATACAGATCCTCTCTGAATTTCCCTTCCTCAATCATCCCGGTCAGGTCGCGATTCGACGCCGCTACTATCGCGCAGTTTACGGCAACCGTCTTGTCCGATCCAACGGCGGTCAGCTCACGGGCTTCTATCACTCTCAGTATCTTCGCCTGCGCTTCAAGCGGCATGTCTCCGATTTCATCAAGGAAGATGGTCCCGCCGTTGGCTTCGAGGAATTTGCCTCGCCGGCTCTGTTTCGCGCCGGTGAATGCTCCCTGGGTGTGTCCAAATAACTCAGACTCCACTAATTCTCTCGGCAGCGCTGCACAATTCACCGCAACGAATGGGCCATCCCCGCTCTTGCCGCTCCGATGAATCAGGTGCGCCACCAGCTCTTTGCCGGTACCGTTTTCACCCAGAATCAGAAAGCGATTCGTTTTCGGCGCGGACTTCGCTATATCTTCTTTGATCTTGTTGATCGACGGTGATTCCCCGATCAGATCTCCATAGACTATGCCGGCGAGCCGATCACGATCCCTGAGTAACGCCCTAGTCTTCCCCGCATTGTCTATCGCGATAAACACCTTGTCCAAAGAGAGCGGCTTTTCGATAAAGTCATACGCTCCCAGCCGAATCGCCTTCACCGCGGTGTCGATATCCGCGTGCCCTGAAATCATCACTACCAATTGTCGGGGATTGCGCTTTACGATCGTTTCGAGTACATCAAGCCCGCTTCCATCCGGCAACATGATGTCCAGAAAGATGATGTCAAACGATGCACTCGCATATTCCCGCCCCTGCTGGCAGTCAGCTGCGGTGACTACATCGTGACCGCGCTTGTCGAGCGCCGATTTCAGCGATGCCCGGATATTTTCTTCGTCATCTATAATCAGTATTCGTGCCATCATTCACCCGGTATCCAGATTGAGACCTGCGCGCCCCCTTCAGGGCGATTTCCCAACGCTATGGTCCCGCCATGATCGGAGACTATTCTCTGGCAAATCACCAGCCCGAGTCCGCTGCCATCACGCTTTGACGACAGGTACGGTTCAAATCCCCGCTCCAGTGATTCCGGCGGAAACCCCGGACCAGTGTCACTGACCACTATGGTCAACCCTTCTCGTTCTTCCCCAAGGGACACCTTCACCTGGCTTTCAACATGGGACTCAAATCCGTTCTTGATCAGGTTGATCAACACCTGTTTCATCTGGCCGTAATCCAGCGGAAAGATTCGGCGTGTGGCCTTATCGTCGATCTCCAGCCTCCCTGCCCCGATCTCCGCGCCATATAATGTCCGAAGGTCATTAACTATATCATCCAGTTTGGTCGCTTCCTTGACCGATGGTGCCATCCGTGCAAATCCGACAAAGTGATCCAGCAGTTTAGCCAGTCGATGCACTTCACTCTTGATCATGACAGTGTTCTTATCCAGCGTCCCTTCGAAATCCGGAAGCTTTTCATGATAGGACCGGCGAAGATCATCAGCACAAATAGCGATTGGCGTCAACGGGTTCTTGACCTCGTGGGCGATTTTTCGTCCCATCACCTGCCAAGCCGCGACCTTTTGTGATACGGCGAGCTTTTGCTGCGCCGCTTTCAATTGCTGGGTCATATCCGAAAACGCGTCCGCTAATTGCGCAAATTCGCCGTCTTCATACGCCATCACCGGGCTATTCAGATCCCCTGCCGCGACTTTCGCCGTCGCTTGAATCAGGTTGTCAATTTCCCGCTTTGCTCTCGAAGACATAAACCAGCCGAGCGCAATGGCCAAAAGTGTGCTCACCACGGCTACTATTCCAGTCACCTTGATGATCGAAATGAAGAGTGGTCGTTGTGTTCCGCCGGCAAATGTCGCACTTATATAGAATCCTGCGTCCGGTCCACGGTTCAGGACTGCTTCATATCCACTGTCGGTACCGTACACCACTCCCGGTTCCATGACAGAGTGGAGGTAGTCCAACCCCTTGTTCTCATCCACGAATTGCAGATGCAATTCACCGTTCATGGCGCTTCGAGCCGCGCGAATGAAATTGGCGTCCAAATAGCACCCGCAATAGACGCGATAGCCGTTCCCTGCCGGGTGCAAGATCACCATCGCGGCGTGTCGACCGTTGAGGTCGAATTCAGTTGCCTCAAGATATGGAGTGGTGTCTTCGGCTAGTCTATTCTCAAGTCGCGCCAGCTTTTCACCCACCATCGCCGGTCGCTTGTAACTCGCTACGACTGTATTGGAGGAATCAACAAGCTCCACGAAATCGAGCCAAGACATATCCGCCGTCAATGCAGTCATGCGTGTGCGACCGGAAGAGAGCACCATCAGGTCTTTGGTAAACGACGGCATCGCCGTAACTGCTTTCACCGTTTCCCGAAGTTCATCGACAAACGTCTGTCGGAAATGATAGTACTTCCGGATTTCATCGACCGCGCTCTCCCGTTCGATCTTCTCAACCTGCTGTGCGGAGTGAAAATAGATCACTGCCATGATCGTGAGTGGCGGCACCACCGCGATCATGATGAGGAAAAGGCGGATCTTGCCGGTGAAGCTCACCGGTCACCCCCTGCATTTACTTCGGGAAGCTTGATTCTACGTGGGTGTGTCACTATAATTTGCCCCTCGCTCGTCAACTCTATGCCGGTGAT
Source organism: Candidatus Zixiibacteriota bacterium (assembly GCA_049290195.1). Lineage (GTDB taxonomy): Bacteria > Zixibacteria > MSB-5A5 > GN15 > FEB-12 > FEB-12. The sequence goes on along the minus strand of JBATNE010000002.1, from coordinate 24,901 downwards.
TTCAGGTCGAACTATTAGTGAAAACTTTGGTCGACAAAGTGGAACGTAACCAATGTCTCTAATTAGCAGCCTATCTCCTTCCGCATAAAGGGAATCGCGAATGGCGGTCTCTTGCGTATCCGCGATTGCGTGGCCAAGTTGCACCAATCTTTCGAATTGTGGGACAACAACGTCGTGGTCCCCTTTGGCGAATGGCCAACTCAATTCTTCGATTTCACCTTGGTATTCGAAGTCTTGAATATCGGAAAGACTGCTCGTCTTGTACTCTTTACAGATCAATCCCACGTCATATTGCTCGTCGAGGGTGTCGAGAACTATCTCGCTCTTGCATTGTTCACGTGCCAGAACATCCGCAAAATAGTTGGCTATCGGCATGAGCAATTGCGAAGTCGAGATCCTCACCAAAGTTGGTCTTGGTAGTATCTGTCGATATGATTCACGGCCCCGGATTGGATCAAGAGGATAGGCTCTTACACGACTAGTGTCCATCGGTCTGAATGAACTGACAAAGTCGCATTGCTCGGTGAGATCAGCTTGAATTCGGGATGGATCAAAACGAAACGATAGTGATTTCGTAAGCAGTCCATTTTTAATCGAATCTGTCTTGAGATTTGGAATGAGCATGACAACCAGCGCCCCTCGTTCAGTTTGAACCCTGAAATTATCTCTTCCTCTGGATTCACCGACCATCGCGACTGCGTCGATGAGGTGCTTGTCAAGTTTATCAAATAAATCGAGAGTATCGCAAGTCGCCCATACAAGAATAGTGTCCCCATCAATGTCGTACTGATCGTCCCACTCGTCGCTCGTGTCCCAGCTCAATGCATTGTTCATAAGGGGATCAGGATGGCGCGTGGGAATGTACAGATTGGACTCTAGTGTCAGTAGCGAGTCAAACGGTGCTGCGATCTCTGGATAAGTCTGTCCAGCATACACACCAATCCTAACTGTGCTCAACCACTCCGTCTCCGCCACCTCCACCAACGCTTTGTACTTCTCAAAATTCCGCTTTCCGTCCTTAGGCAACGTACCGGATCCAATCGATACACCATCGTATGATTCATCGATCACACCTGAAGCTGCTGTATCTTTGCCGCGCACTATCGTAAAGTGATGCCCCGGAAACACCAGCGACTCTTTCCCGACATTGAAATAGAAATGACCCAGCTTGTATTGAAGTACCTGAGCTTCGATCGTCCCGGCCGATACCGTCGAACCTAGCGCTGTCAGAATTATGGCTGCCCCTATAATGAGGGACATCAATTGGCGATTCATCGTTTGGCTTCCTCCGCTGCTTTATACAGCCGTACCGCTCCCCTCTTCCCCATCAAATTGCCACCTCAGAAAAATGGCCTGTGTCAAATTAGACACAAATAAATCCTTGCACAACAATAAGTTCAGGCGGCCTGTGATTCCCTGTGTCCGTTTCCACACGCTTTGACCCCCAAAACACCTTCCCGGAAAATGTTAAGTCGTTGTAATGCAACAAAATGCTGAATTGGCATCCGTTATGTAATGATGGCTGTCAGTTAGTAACTGAAAACCGAAAGGAATAGGAGGTCTCAAATGAAAAACCTGACTCGCTCGATCGCCGGCATCGCCGCCATCCTCTCAACGGTTGGTGTGGTTGGATGCTCAAGAAACCAAACAAACGATGAATCCATCGCCAAGACTGACCCCGCCATGGACAGTCTGATCGCACAAGTGGTCTCCAAACAGGAAGCGCTCCAGTCGCGTCGCATCCTGTTAGACCGCACGGGAACGCAAGATGTCAACGGACTCGCCTCTGTTGTCACCGATATCACGGTCGCTGACTCCACTGTCTATGCCACCCACCAGGGTGGATTGGTCGTGTTCAATCTGAACAACGACTCACTGCAGACTCTCTCAACCGCTCAGCCGCTCCATGCTGTCGCCAAGCACGAAGGCAGTGTGTATGTCGGCGGTGACCAGTTGTACCAGCTGCAGGATTCCGCCATGGTCCCAATCAACGAAGATTTCGGCGGCATCATCACCGTGCTCTACAGCTACGGTCCTGCCCTCATGATCGGAACCGAAAGCGGTCTCTATGCTCGCACAATTACCGGCACTATGGAATTGATGCGCGACATCTGGGTGACTTCGCTCACTGCTGACAGCAATGGCCTCTGGGTCGGCACCGATGGGGACGGGCTGTATCGCTGGGATGGCCAGCGCTTCTCCAAGCGATTCCTCGCACGTGACAGCTCGCTCTTTGACTATGTCAACTGCCTGAGCTACAAGCGCGGCCGCCTCTATGTCGGAACCACTGGCGGACTGTTCGTCTACGATGGCGGCAAGTGGCAGCCGTACTCTACAGCCGACGGACTTCCGTCGGACAACGTCCTCTCAGTCGCTACTGCCGGCTGGACTACCTACATCGGTACCGATCAGGGTGTGGTGAAACTGCAGGAGAAGTCGTTCGTGCCGGTTCACCATCTGGAACAAATGACTACGACTGTTCTCAAAAGCTCTCCGAGCGGCTTGCTGGTTGGCACTGAAACAGACGGGCTGCTGATAAAGCAGGGGGATGCTGTCAAAGTGCTGGCGGTAACCAAAGCTTCGCCCGATGTGGCCATGCTGTCGCTCGGAGACTAAAACTTACCTCCAATCTCCCTTCAACCTCTTCCACCCAACCCCGGCCCCGCGGCCGGGGTTCCATTTTCATCTCCTTGAAGTCACACAGTTTACCGAAAGTGGGACTAAAGCTCTCTGATTCTGTGCCGATAACTTCTGTATGATTATTGAACAGCCTCTGCCCCACTCACACCTCGCACATTCCCCACGCTCATCATCGTATGCAAGTTCCCGTGTGACTCAACAGCACCCTGAACCAATGCAAATATGATATTCCTCATTATTGCCATTGCCTCAGTAGTAGTCCTCAGTCCGGCCCTCATTTTGGCATGGCGAACTGCAGCCAGGAATAGAGATCAGCGTGAATGGCTCTTCATGGCAATCGGGCTCACTTTCCAGTTGATCTGGTGCGGTCTTATCACCGTTGAGTTAATGACATCGGAAGTTATCCTGGTGTACGATGGTGTGCTGGCCTTCGTGGGATTTGCCATTTCTGCCGCCAGCTTGATATGGGTTTCCCGACTTCGGGCCGGACAGCGTTCTGCCCGCCGGGCAAAGGACCAGTTGATCCAGAGTGAAAGCGCCTGGCGCCTTCTATTTGAGAAGTCATCCGATGCGGTGTTCATTTTCGATTCTAATACCGAAATGATCGATGTCAATGAACGGGCCTGTTCCATGCTGGGCTATTCCCGAGAGGAGCTGGCGGCAAAGAACCCGATTGACCATGTCCATGCCAGCACGCGCATTAATGTACCTGCTGAGATTGCGGCAGCCAAACAGGGTATCCCCGGCATGTACAAGCACAAAATGATCCGCAAGAACGGACAGATAATTTCCGTCGAACTATCCGCCTCTCCGCTGCCCGATGGCAGACTCATGGCAACTGTCCGAGACCAGACCGAGCGCATTCAAGCCGAAGAAGATATCAAGTACTCTCTATCGATGATGTCCCAGGCCGCGAAACTAGCCAAGGTCGGCTACTTTACGCTCGACCTCCAGACGGATGCTGTCGTTGCCTCCGATGAGATCTACCGTATTATCGAGCTTGACCCATCCACGCCGCTCCAGACATCGACTCTCCTTGGACGCACGCACCCTGAGGACATCGCTTCTCTGCAACGGGAATTGAATAGCGCCATAGTCGAACGCCGACCGATCGAAGTCGAGTATCGTGCCAAACTCCCCAGTGGCGCAGTGAGACACCTGCAGGCTCTCGGCAAAATTGACTATGACTCAAACGGAAATCCGGTGAGAGCCCTGGTGACCGTCCAGGACATCACGGAACACAAGTATACCGAACGAATCCTCCTGGAAAGTGAAGAGCGATTCCGCCGACTCTACACTGAAACCCCTGCCATCATGCACAGTATTGACCAAACTGCCCGTATAACCAGTGTGAGCCGCGCTTGGCTGGAAAAGTTCGGATATGAAGAGCACGAAGTTCTGGGTCAACACTCATATGACTTCCTCACACCGAAGTCTCGCTCACTTGTATTGAGTGAAGCCATGCCGAGCCTGTTTTCCAATGGGCGAAAAGACCGAGTCGCTCTTCAGTTCGTCAAGAAGTCCGGCGAAATAGTCGATGTCCTACTCACTGCCTTTGTGGAACGAGATAGCTCCGGCTGCGTCGCACGGGCCATGGCCTTCCTCCAGGACGTCACCGATCAACTCCGAGCTGAAGCCGCGCTCCGCGAAGAAAAGAATATTCTGGAAACACTGCTGAACGGCATTCCGGGCAACGCCTTCCTGAAGGACTGCAATGGCGTTTACCTCGCGATGAACCAGAATGCCGCCGAGCAGCTTGGCAAAGAAATCCGCGATATCACCGGCCATACAAATTACCAGGTCTTTTCCGAGGAAGAAGCGAGACAATTTGAAGCCGAGGATCAGATCGTAATCAGCACCCGCAAGAAACTAACGACTGAACAATTAATTCCACGGGCCGGCGGCGAATCTGTTATTCTCGCCAAAACAAAAGTTCCTGTCCTCGACCCTGCAGGGAAGGTAATAGGAATCATCGGGCTCGCCCTTGACGTTACGCCTCTGAAGAAGGCGCAGACCGATGTTGAACGATCTCTCTCGCTTCTGCACGCAACATTGGAGTCCACCGCCGACGGCATCCTGGTGGTGAGTTCCAACGGCCGTGTGGCCAGTTACAATAGGCGCTTTGTGGACCTGTGGCAGATTCCGCCAGAGGTCATCCAACAGAACGATGATGCCGCGCTGCTGACCCATGTTTTGGACCAGCTCGTTGATCCCGCAGGTTTTAGAACCAAAGTGCAGTACCTGTACGAAAACCCGGCAGAACAGAGCTTTGACACTATCGAGTTCAAGAACGGGCGCTGCTTTGAACGGTATTCCCAGCCGCAGAGAGTCGGAGACGAGATCGTCGGTCGCGTATGGAGTTTCAGAGACATTACCTCACGCGTCCGGGCCGAACGAGACCTCCGAGAAAGCGAATCGCGATATCGCAGTCTCTTCACGGAAATGACGTTAAGCATCGGTTTGTATGAACTCGTTTACGATGAAACCGGCGAAGCGGTCGATTATCGCATGCTTAGCGCCAACCCTGCATTCGAACTCCTCAACGGTATCAAACAAGAACATCTGGTGGGGAAATTGGGCAGTCAAATGTGGCCCCATGGCTTTGACCGCGATTTGGAACGATATAAACACGTTGCCATGACAGGCGAGTCACTGTGCTACGAAGAATTCAATGAGTCCATTGCCCGCCATTGCGAATTCATTGTTTTCAATCATGCCAAAGGTGTTATTGCCCTGGCCATTTCCGATATCACGGAACGACGCCGCTCGGTCGAGGCCCTGCGCAATTCCGAACGGCTACACCGAAGCCTGGTCAATTTGTCCCCCGACGGTATATTCATTTTCGCCGATGGCCAGATTGTGTTTGCCAATGAAGCCATGGTCAGGCTGCTCCACGGGTCTCATGAAAACGAATTGTTAGGCTTGCACGTGGAATCGATCACACATTCGGACTATCAGGCCCAACACGCAGAACGGATTCGCGCGATTGGAAGTCGCCTCGGCGCGATCAATCCGATCATAGAGAGCAAGCTGATTGGCCTCGACGGCACCCATATAGATGTTGAGGTCACTTCCGTCCTCATTAACTGGAAGGACCGCCCCGCGGTACAGGTCATCGCCCGCGATATCACCGCGCGAAAAAATGCCGAGCAGGAACGGGCCAGACTCGAAGACCACCTTCGCCTATCGCAGAAACTGGAAACGATAGGCACGCTTGCGGCCGGTATCGCCCACGATTTTAACAATCTCCTGGTTCCAATCATCGGCTATTCGGAACTGACGGCCTCTGAGTGTGCGGCAGATTCTCCCGCTCAAGACCATCTTTCCGAGGTCCTTCGCGCTGCCTATCGGGCCAAATCGCTCGTCGCTCATATCCTCAGTTTCAGTCGCCAACAAATTGGCGAAAGGCGGACGTTAATGCTTGGCCATGTCGCGCGGGAGACAGTCGCCCTGCTTCGCTCTACCTTCCCCGCCGATATACAGGTCATTCAGACTATCAATGATGCCAGACCAGTACTTGCCGATGCCACCCAGATGCACCAGGTGATTATGAACTTGTGCGTCAATGCGTCTCAGGCAATGCCTTCGGGCGGAGTGCTGTCAGTCGTCCTGGAAACCGTGACGACTCCGCAAACTACATGCCCCAGTTGCGGAAAAATGATCAAGGGAGATCAAGTACATCTCACGATTCAGGATACCGGATGCGGTATGGACCGCGAAACTCGTACCAGGATTTTCGATCCGTTCTTCTCCACCAAGCCTATCGGCCAGGGTTCCGGTCTCGGACTCGCCGTTACCCATGGCATCGTGACTCAGCACAACGGACACATCTGCGCCGAAAGTGAACCCGGCACCGGCTCAACTTTCCACCTGTTCATTCCCGCCGTTGAACCCGCGGGCGTCAAGGATCCACAAGCCCACGACCAAGTCTTCAAGGGGACCGAGTCCATTCTTGTCGTCGATGATGAGCCGGAGGTGATCAGGACCGTGGCCAAGATCTTAGAGTCGATCGGATATGTCGTGACCGCAGTCGCTGATCCCTGTTCCGCAATGGAGCTCTTCAGGTCGACCCCTGACAAGTTTGACCTTGTCCTGACTGACTATCGAATGCCCGGGATGAGGGGAGATGAACTCGCCGTAGAACTTATGCGGGTCCGACCCGAAGTCCCTATATTGATGATCTCCGGTCATACCGACGCCCTGAATATTCACAATTCGCGGGGTTTTGGAATCTATGATATATTGATCAAGCCTGTCCCAGTACGAGACTTACAAAAAGCTATTCGATCCGCTCTAACACATCGGACTATCCAGACCGCCAATACCCAATAGCACTCCCTTCCACCATGTCCTGTGTGACCTATCTCTGTGACCCTAAACGTATACTTATCTTTATTTTATCCCACTCGGTTTGCAGAGCAGAATCTATACAGGAATTCTCTTGAAACTGCTTGACCATACTTGACAAAAGACTCCACAACTTCTATTTTATTTCTAGATTTTGAGAGTGTGCCGACTCTGAATTCACATCGAGTGGTTCTCTCAAGTTTCCGGGCGCGAAGAAGAGTTGACCAACGCGGGGCAGCGCGGAGCTGTTGGTAGTTGTGCGCATCCCCCAAAGAGATTCCGGGAACGGTCTGCGGGTTTAATGCGTACCTCACACTGCCACAGAACGATTGCTCATCGCACTTCTGAGGATACCGGTCGCCAAGCGGTTCTCAGTCCTGATTCCATTTGTCTATCGCACACTATAACGCATAAAGCCAATTCCGGGCAGGTGCTGTGCTTTGGAGCTTTCTCCAGAGTGCGGCCCCGTTCGGTTAACCGCCCGTCCGGGCATAATCACCTTTCTGGAGGTTATCATGATCTATTTGATCGAACCGAATTCGGTAAAGCCGCCGATTTGCATCACCAAGTGCACGGCGTTCTGTGGCAGAGTAGTGCCGCTCTACGGCATTCCGCCGACCACAATCTAAGGAGTTCACGTTGGGGCTAAGTGGCCCCGATTGGCTCAAATGACGGAGGAGCGGTAAATGCCGCTTCTCCATTTCTGTAACCACAACAGGAGGCGTTATGATCTTCTTGATCGAACCTAATTCTGTGAAGCCGCCGATCTGCGTGACCAAGTGCACGGCGTTCTGTGGCCGCGTGAAACCGCTCTACGGTATCGACATCTGATCCAATCTCGTACGCGAGTACGAAGATTACGTGATGTACGCAACGGAAGGGGAAGCACCGGCTCCCCCTCCCGTAGAATATGAGAACTGAAAAAGGAATATCATGCTGAAGCTCTCCCGATATAACCATATCGGACCCTGGCGCGAAGGTTACTACCTGGCATACAACGCCCGTTCCGGCGCGGTCGCCATGATGACCGCCGAGAACTTCGGCTCGCTTCAGAAGCTCACTGGCAAGATCGAATCCGGTCAGACCGATCATCTGAATGAAGAAGAACGCCAGTTGCTGCAGCAATTGCAGTACGGCCAGTTTGTTTATTCCGATGATCTGCCAGAACAGACCTGTCTGCACTTTGAAAGTCAGCAGGCTCGATTCGACCGTTCCTCACTCGGACTGGTGGTCGCCCCTACGATGGCCTGCAATATGGCCTGTACGTATTGCTACGAGACCAACAAGCGGGGCCGCATGTCGACCGAGTCCCAGCAGGCGCTTCTGCAATTCATCGAGCGCCAGGCACCAGGTCTCAAAGAACTCTCCATGACCTGGTATGGCGGCGAACCGCTTCTGGCGATGGACATCATTGCCAACTTGACCGAAGGGATTTTCAAGCTCAACGAAAAGTACCCGTTCAGGTATAACTCGATGGCGATTTCCAATGGCTATCTGCTCGACCGCCCCACCGTCGACCGCCTAATCGAACTCAAAGTCGCCGGTGTTCAGGTCACGCTGGACGGTCCCAGCCACATCCATAACAAAATGCGGCCACTAGTTAATGGCCAGCCGTCGTTTGACACGATTGTACGAAACCTGCAGTACGCAGCCGGTCGACTGGCGATCGGTATCCGTGTCAATATTGATAAAGGATATTCCCGCGAAATAGTGGCTGAGCTGTTGGACGAACTGGATTCAGCCGGTCTGCGCGAAAGCCTTGCCGTCAACTTTGCTCTCATGGAGCCGGCAACTGAGGTCTGCGCAAATATTCATGAGAATTGCTACGATACTTCCGGTTTCTCCGAAGTCGAGACCGAATACTATGGCATGCTCCTGGATTGCGGCTTCCGCGTTGACAAACTCCCTTCCCCGACCACGGCCGCCTGCATGGCTCAGTTGATCGGCGCCTATGTCATCGACCCCGACGGAGATTTCTACCGCTGCTTCAACTATGTCGGCGATAAGTCAAAGGCGTGCGGGAACCTGTCACAGGAAGTGAATTATCTCCATCCGGAATTCCTCCGCCTTTTTAATTTTGATCCGTTTGAAAATGAACGATGCCGCGAGTGCAATGTCCTTCCACTCTGTCAGGGCGGTTGCCCCTCACGGCGATTTGATAGAAATATTAACGATGACCAGCAATGCGAAAGCTGGCGTTTTAATCTGCTGCCAATGCTGGACCTGGTGGCTCGCTCCCGTCAGCAACCGGGTGCGGTCCCGCCGCAGAAATGAGGTTTGAACGATGAACAGTTTCAATTTCTACCCGAGCTATGTCGTCTGGGAAATCACGTTTGCGTGCAACATGCGCTGTGTGCACTGCGGCACGTCGGCCGGCAAGAAGCGCGCCAACGAACTGACCACCCAGGAGGCGTTGAACCTGATCGACGAATTGGGCGGCTTGGGGTGTGAACACCTCGCCCTCTCCGGTGGCGAACCGCTTCTGCGCGAAGACTGGGCTCAGCTGGCACGGCGCTCCAAGCAGAACAAGATCAATACCTATATGATCTCCAACGCCTATGCCGTTACGCCGCAGGTCGCCGATGATCTCGTCGCGAGCGGTCTGGACAAGATTGGCATCAGCTTTGACGGTACCGAGCAGACCCACAACTTCATCCGTCAGCGCAGCGACAGCTATCAGAAAGTTCTCAACGCGTTTGATCTGTTCCGCGAGCGCGGGCTGCCGTTCGATGCGGTGTCTCAGATTTCCAATATCAATATCGATGAACTCGATGACATGCGAAAAATTCTCATCGATCACGGCTGCAACTGCTGGCGCATCCAGATGACTACCACCACCGGACGCATGAAATGCATGTCGGACATGGTCCTCTCCCTGCCCAACTACGGACGGCTGATCGACAAGATTATCGAACTGCGCAAGATGGACGGCCTGAAAATCGATCCGGGTGAAAATATCGGCTACTTCGGATGCAAAGGTACCGACCTGATCGACGGCGGCATCTATCTCGGCTGTTACGCCGGGCTCCGCGTCGCCGGTATCGAATCCGATGGCACTGTCAAAGGTTGTCTCTCCATGCCGGAAGAATTTGTCGAAGGGAATATCCGGGACTCGTCGTTTACCGAGATCTGGAATCGCCCCACTGCCTTTGCCTACAACCGCCAGTTCACTAAAGACACCGCTACCGGAGCGTGTCACGATTGTCACTATCTCCCCCTCTGCCGCGGCGGTTGCACGACAACGTCATTTTCGCAGACGGGTGAACGCGCCAACAATCCATACTGTATCCACCGTCTGGAGACAGAACAGGGTATCCAGCGGCCGCAGGATGAAGATTACATCGCCGAAGTCCTCGATCGGTTCAAACCCAAGAGTGATTTGCCTGGCGCCGAGGCTGTGTAACCGCACGCTGTTCCCCATGTGAACGGATCGTGCTGACAGTAACTTATTCGCTCGACCAAGTGGCAGCCACACTCTGGCTGCCACTTATGGCGAGAGATCGATGATATGAGCGTTCTTTCTCCGAAAGTCATTCGCCTCTGGGGATACCTTCGTCCCTACTGGCCCCTATCCGCGCTCATGTTCCTTATTATGGCAATCCTTGCAGGATTTGCGATTGCCCTTCCGATCGCCATCCAGTACATGATCGACACACTCATCCCGGGCATGGCCAGCGCCGGTCCCGGCCCGGTCAATCTGCAGCCGGTGATAATCTTCGCCCTCGTACTTGTCGGCATATACCTTGCCGATGTCCTATTCTCCTGGCTGCGTGACTGGCTCGCCGGCTATGTTGGCGCTCACATTATTCAGGACATGCGACTGCAACTGTTTGGCCATGTCGAGTCACTCTCCCTTTCGTTTTTCCAGACGCATCAGACGGGGGAAATCATGTCCCGCCTTCTATCCGATGTCACCCGCATTCAGGACCTGTTAACATCATCCATTCTCGTTCTCTTTACCAATATCCTGATGCTGCTGGCGATCCTGGCGTACTTGCTCATTACGAATTGGAAGCTGACGCTTGTCGCAATCATCCCGGTCCCGCTGACCATCTATTTCAGCAATCTCTACGGCATCAAACTCAATCATCTGGCGATGTCGATTCAGCAACGGGTGGCTGCCCTTTCCGCTCGCTTTCAGGAGACCCTGCTATCCATCAAGACGATCAAAGCCTTCGGTCAGGAAGGACGTGAACGAGACCGAGTCAATGAATCGCTCACCGGCCTTACTCGAGTTCTGATTCGAAACAGCTGGATCACTTCTCTAGCGGTGAATGTTGTCAATTTCGTCAATATGATTGGACCGGTGGTGGTCCTCGCCTGGGGCGTCTACTTGGTTGCAACCAATCAAATGAAGCTCGGCGAATTGATCGCCTTCTATATCCTGCTCACCTATCTTTACTCCCCAGTCAGGAGTCTGGCCGAGACCAATTTTCAGGTCCAAACTGCGATGGCTTCGGTCGATCGTGTGTTCGAGTATATGGATATCCCAGCCGCCGTGACCGAGTCGGCCGAACCGGTGTCAATTCATGAACCGCGCGGCGAGATTGAATTTCGCGATGTCTGCTTTGCCTATCAAGATTCCAACTACAAAATCGAGCGACTCAACCTTACCATTCGTCCGGGCGAGCGGGTCGCACTGGTTGGCCCGTCCGGTTCCGGCAAGACTACTATCGTCAACCTCGCCATGCGCTTATTCGATCCGGACAGCGGAGATATTCTCTTCGATGGCGTCAATCTTCGCCGCCTTGCGATCTCATCGCTCCGCAACCACATCGCCCTGGTCGATCAGGATCCTCTGCTGTTCAAGACGAGCGTACTTGAAAATATTGCGTACGGTAAGCCGGACGCATCGACCGCTGAGATTGAGCAGGCCGCCCGAATCGCCAATATTCATGACTTCGTGACCTCTCTGCCGAACGGCTACCAGTCTGAAGTAGGAGAGCGCGGCGTTACCGTATCAGGCGGCGAAAAGCAGCGCCTCTGCCTCGCACGTGCCGTACTCAAAGATCCCAAAGTACTGATCCTCGATGAAGCAACTTCAGCTCTGGACTCAGCATCTGAGCAACTGATTCAGGATTCGCTGAGACATATTCTGAAGGGGAAAACAGCGATCATCATCGCGCATCGTCTGTCGACCGTGCAGGACGCCGACCGGATTATCGCGCTCGATGCCGGCCGCATTGTCGATCAGGGGACTCACGGAGAATTGACCGAGCGTTGTCCGCTTTATCGCGAACTGGCCGCAAAACAATTGCTGGTCTAGATGTCATGGGAATCGCTGCGGCAGTCCGACATAACCGCACCTCAAATTGCCGTTACTAAGCCGTTTGACCAGCTCCTCCACATCCCTCGTCTCATACGGCACTAACTTGATCCTAATCCCAAAGCCGAACATTGTCGGTGCCGGGCTCTCGTTCCCCTCTTTCAGGGCCATCGGTACTGCGCCACTCCCCTCAATGAACCTGCCGCTGACATACAGGTGCTTGTTGTTCCCGGCATAATCCCTTCGCTCCAAACGATCCCCCACAAATGTCGTCAGCGCAGCAATCCCCAGTCCGACGACAAGCGCAAGGGAACCTGCCAGAATCAGCGCCCTGACATCATACCAGCGCGCCGAGTACACCAGAGTCGTCTTCTCTACTTCGTCCATAGTCGCACTCCCTATCATTCGGTTGACCTGGCGGTACACTATAGACGGCCGACCACCTCACCCTGTTGAATGCTTCGAGACCCTCCTCCTTACCCTCATCCGGGGCCCATCCCCAGCACGGATGTACGACTCCACTTTTCCCTTTTTCAGAGGCCTGGAGCCTCTTATTTTCCCGGAGTATCGCTGCAAAGGAGTCCAAAATGCCTATTCAAACCGGAAGAGCTTCCGATAGCGGGGTTGTCGCAATAGATCGAACCAGATGTACAGCTTGTGGTACCTGTGCCGACATCTGTCCGTCCGAAACCTTGTCACTCAACAACAACCAGATCGTCATCGATCATCAAGCCCTATTCGGCTGTATCGCCTGCGGGCAGTGTATGGCGGTCTGCCCCGAAGAGTGTATTGAGATAACCGGTCGCGATCTCTCGCCGATGGACATGGTTCCCCTTCCCTCAAAGGAAGCGCAGACAGAGTACCCTCAGCTCTACTCCCTGCTTCTCGCGCGCCGAAGCGTTCGTCGCTTCTCAGACAAGACGATAGATCAGAGTACTATCGACAAACTGATTGCCGCCGTCTCAACAGCTCCGATGGGCATTCCTCCCTCCGATGTCGAACTGCTGGTGCTCAACAATCGCGCCAAAGTGAAGGAGTTTGGTGATGACCTGGTAGCCGGGATCAAGCGTAGTAAGCCGGTGCTCTCTCTATTTGCCTCTCCCGTCGCCCGCCCCTTTGTCGGAAAAGTAACCTATTTATCAATGAAGACTTTCATTGTGCCATTGTGCGAGTTGTTGGTGCGGTCACGTGAGAAAGGAATCGACTATCTGCTGTATGACGCACCCCTGGCCTTCTATTTCCACTCGTCCTCCTTCTCCGATTCTGCCGACTCCATCATCGCCGCAACGTATGCCACAGTCGCCGCAGAGTCGCTTGGACTAGGAAGCTGCATGATTGGTACCGTGGCGCCGTTTATTGGAAGGTCCAAACCAATGATAAAGAAATGGGGCATTCCGGCCAAGAATCGCCAGGGACTCATGGTCATATTCGGCTACCAGACGACTCCCTATCGACGGGCGATCAAGCGGAGATTGGCTCGCGTTGTAACGGCGTAGCCCGCTCCCTGTTCTATTGCTCTGTCTTAGGCGCGAACGAGCGACTCCAGCGCGAGTCCACTACCACCGGAGGTCCGAAATTCGGCAGGAAAACTACCTCCCCTGATGGTCAGACAAAGGCGCCAGTCGTTGCCATTCAGTTCATAAATTCCATATGAGCTGTTCCCCTTTTCCGGACCAAGATCGAACGCTATCGTCAGCCGTTTGGGGCTGGTCGATTCGTCGATTGTCACTGTCCCTTCGTATGTCGCCCCCATTGCCTTTGTCTTGAAACGGGTTCCGTCTATGACTATCTGAGAGCCGGAAAAGAACATCTTCGGGACACTATTCCCGTCAACTTCCAAAGAGACGATATTCCACGCCCCCTGGAGCAAAGTGAGATCTGCTTCTGAACCCATGAATCCCCTGTATCTTGTTCTGAGACAATTATGTTAAGAGCCTGCCCAGCAAATGATAGGCGGGATCCCGGAGAGGGCTCCTGCTTGGTTCTTTCTGCGGAACTGGACAGGCCATTAACAAGATATTGTAAATCGGATTTCTTACAAGAAAAGATTTTCAGGCCCCCACGCGAATGCCGGCCCGCGGGCTAGAAACCAGGCGGAAACTGCTTTTCCAATTGGCTCAAAGCCTCGACCCTTTGTTCTTGGCGGTCATGCCTGACAAGCCCATGCACGAGAAAGAACACTCCCGTCGCGGCGCTGGTGATGCCAACAGCCTGGTTAAGCCCCCCCTTGTATTTGACCAACAATACCGCGCCTACAAAACACCCTACCCCCGCAAGTGCGAAGTCCAACGTGCTGTTAAAGTTCTTCACTTTCACTGCCAACCGATTGTAGTTCGGCAACACCGACGAGAGACTGTCCAACACTTTCCTGGTCTCTCGCGCAATTTCCGACGTTGTCGCCGGCGGCGCTGATGTCGCCCGATAGTGAATCGTATCTCCTGTCGCCCGAGTAAGCGTCGCTCCGCTTTCATTTACCGTCGGTACAAAGTAGAAGAAAACAGAATCTCCTGCCTGAAGACCGGTAGTCATGAGCAGAATCGAATCGGCGTCGCTACCACCGATATGGTGCACCTGCACCGGGATAAATTGCCGGTTTTCCTGATACGAGTCCGGCGGCTTATCGAGCGCCACTCCCCAGTAGTACACACGCGTTGACTGGTTGGAGATAAACGCCATCAGCCGATCTTTCGGAATCTGCCCGTATCCCGATGTCGCCAGTATGGCAATGCAGACGATCACTCTGGCAATCATGCTACTTCCTCCCCGTATCCGAGAGAGCGCTCTGAAGTTTCGCCTGTAGCAATTCTAGAATGACCTTTTCCATATCGGCGCGGGTGACATCGAACGAATACGTCTTGGCTACCAATGCAATTTTCCACGTCATCTCGCTTACCGTACCACCTGGAACCAGGCGGGCGGTCAGCTCCCCATCTCCATGCCACTTATTGTCCGCCTTCCAGAAGTCCTTGTCGGTATCCGGCCGGGTCCAACGAAAGCTGTAGGTATATGAGTGTTCCGCCGAGATCGACCTGGCATCCAAGGTAAATCCGTTGGCCACCATCACCGTCTCTAAGATGAAGAGGAAACTGGGTTCGGCCTGGTTGGTGGTGCAGGTAAATCCAATCGTGCCGGGAAACGTTCCCTCTTCCGCATTCAAAACTGATACCCCGACCAGTAAGAGAGCGCATGCCGCGCCACATGCAATCAACCCCCGTCTCAATGCCATGAGAAACTCTCCACCGCCACAGTCATAGCCCAAAATACTGTTCGTAGATACTTTTGTCAATTCATCCGCACAACCGGTGTCGACAGCAGGCTGGTCGCGCACAGGCAACTCATCTAGTTGGATGGGTCTCTGCCCCAGCACCCCCTGCTGGTGAGTCGAGCTGGGGCAACAGCTGGAACAACACCTTTCGATACATCTCAAACCCTTCGGTCCCCGGACCTACTTCGAGGAATTTCCTGCCGGCCCTCAGTGCATTTTGCTCCAAACCCATTCCTACATACGCCTGCGTCATGATGTAGTACGCGTCGGGTGCGTCCGGAGCCTGCGCAAGGGCCTTTGTACAATAGACGAGCGTGGAGTCGTAATTCCCCAGCGCCAGATGAGCCGCGCCAACGCCGACAATTATCGGAACATTCTTCTGATTGAGCGCCAATCCCCTCCGCAACACTTCCAGTGCCTTATCCGGCTGTCGACTCATCAAGTAGGCTGAGCCGATCGTCATGTAACTGCGGTCATAGTAGGGCTGAAGCTGTATGCAGGCTTCAGCATGAGACACCGCCGAGTCAATCCATCCTTTCCGTAGTGCAGCTTCAGCAAGAAAGGCATGGTAGTCCTTTGAGAACCGATTGGGCGTGACACGATTGAAGATCGCTTCAGCCTGAACCAGATTCCCCGAATGCAGGACAAAGAAAGCCTGTTGCATAGCGTAGAACTCGGGATAGCGAGCTTTGCGGATAGTTGCAAGCGAGTCAAGTCTTCGCTGGTCCCCATGATCGCGATAGTATGTCTCTAGGATCGAAATCGTCCCAAACGACTTCGATGGATTGTCGTCTATGATCCTCTTCACATAGTCAATTGAGCGATTCAGCTCAAGGTTTACTGCCAGAAACGGCATCATCAACGCGATCAAGGCAACACCGATGCCAGGAGCCAGTCGACTGAGGGTCGCATTATTCGCATCACGCACCAGATAGAGCAACCAGAGTACAGGGGCAAGAGCACACAGTGCGAACAGGTCCCAGTCACGCGCCATTCCCAACCCCGGATCTATCAACAACAGGAACAGCATCGATCCAATTGTCAGCAGGCCGAGGTATACCGAGGTCGGCTCCAGTGCGTGTCTCTTCCAACTACCGATTGTCAATCCCAACAGCACCAACCCCACTGGTGCCACCAGGGCCAGCAGGTTGATCATGTCGAGAACGTGTTTTCCGCTGAACAGGGTATATGATTCGTAGCCCGGTTTGGTGCTCAGGAGGAAGATGTTTTCGAACGCGAGGTCCGAGCTGAACTTCCTGACAAACAACACCACTCCACCAACCACGACGATCGCCACGGCGATCCAAATTATTGTCCCGAACCTTCGATAGACCTTGAGCCCGGCACCTCGACTCAGAAGCAGGAACCCTACTGCCGGATAGAACATCCCTGCTTGCAGGTGCAACACCGTGGCAATGACCAGGCAGACAAGTGCGGCAACTATCCCTTTTCCTTCGATGGAATACTTCAGACTGAAGTAAGCAAATCCGGCCACCGGACCCCACATGATCGGATACGACTCAACATAGCCACAGAACAGCAGCAGCATCGATGAGAGGGTCAGGGTCAGGAAGGCGACCAATCGCCTGGTCGCATCCTGAGACAGAACACGGGCGATCAGGAAGTAGAACCAGATGGTCACCATTCCAGAGCCGACCGCGACCATCTGGAACGCCAAACGCGCCGTTGCTTCACTCTTACTCCCCAGCATCGACTGCACCGCCAACAGCACCCACATCGATCCGGCTTCAGACCACTTCAGGAAGTGACCACTGCTCGACGCTATGTTCGCCAAGTATGTGTATCCATCGCCGAGGAAGTGGGTCGGCATCGGGAACAGGGCGAACAGCGCCCCAAACAGAGCCACCACTATTCCGCGCGCGATGTAAGTGTACTTCGCTTCATACATGGAGATAGAGAACAGTGTCGCTGTCTTCTCTCCCCAAACAATTGAAGCGGGCACCAGCGGCAGTATCAGCGCAATCGCCCCAAGTATGGCGTAGCCGATCAGATAGCTGCTCGGAAGCAGGGTCAGCTGCCCGATCCCCCACAACCATTGAGTACCGACTGCCAGCGGTACAAACCGGACTGCGACCAGCACGACCAGCAGCAGGTACGTCGGCCAGAAGTTGTTGAGATTCTTGGGCATGATAACCTATGATACCGATCCAGACGGATCGGTCAAGGGCGTTCTGCCTGACCCCTTGCCCTGCGACTGCTTTCTACCTATCATACCTGCCATATTTGCCGTATCCCATAGCGGGAAAACGGCATATAGTCGACCGTAATAGGTGATATAACGCTACTAATAAAGGAGACTCTGTCTCATGAGTAACTTCCGTATCCCGGCCCCTAAGAACGAACCGGTGCTCAATTACGCTCCCGGTTCGCCAGAGCGCGCAGCCCTTCTGAAAGCGCTCGAAGAACTCAAGTCCAAGCCGATCGAGATTCCGATGTACATCAACGGCAAGGAAGTCCGCACCGGTACCAAAGTCGAGATCCGCTCGCCGCACAACCACAAGCTTCTCCTCGCCACCTACTGGCAGGGGGGCGAAGCCGAAGTCCAGTCCGCGGTACAGGCATCGCTCGATGCCGCCAACACCTGGTCGGTGCTGCCGTGGGAGCATCGCGCGGCGATCTTTCTTCGTGCAGCCGATCTGATGACCGGTCCGTATCGCGCGATCATGAACGCATCGGCGATGCTGGCGCATTCAAAGAATATTTATCAGGCCGAGATCGATGCCGTCTGCGAGTTGGCGGACTTCTTCCGTTTCAACGCGTACTACATGCAGCAGATCTATGATATCCAGCCGTCCTCGGCACCCAACACCTGGAACCGGACCGATCACCGGCCGCTCGAAGGATTCGTCTTTGCTGTCACGCCGTTCAACTTTGTTTCCATCAACGGCAACCTCCCGACCGCTCCGGCGATCATGGGGAACGTGGTGGTCTGGAAGCCGGCCTCGACCGCAATCTATACATCGCACTTCATCATGAAGATCCTTCGTGAAGCAGGAATTCCCGATGGCGTCATCAACTTGATTTTCGCCCGTGGCTCGGCGATTGGCAACACCGTGCTCAAGAACCCGCATCTGGCCGGCATTCACTTTACCGGATCGACCGGTGTCTTCCAGAACATGTGGAAGACAGTCGGCGAGAATATCGCCAATTACAAGACTTATCCGCGTCTGGTCGGCGAGACCGGCGGCAAGGACTTTATCGTGGCGCATCCGACCGCCAACCCGGTCGAGGTTGCTACTGCCATCACGCGCGGATCATTCGAGTATCAGGGACAGAAGTGCTCCGCGTCATCGCGCTGCTATCTTCCCAAGTCCCTCTGGCCGGCGATCAAGGAGACCCTGGTGAAACAGGTGAACGAACTCAAGATGGGAGACCCTGAGGATTTCACCAATTTCGTCAACGCCGTGATCGATGAGTCCGCATTTCAGTCGATCATCGAGTATGTCGACTATGCCAACAAGTCCAAGGACTGCGAAGTGATCTGTGGCGGCACGTATGACAAGTCGAACGGCTTCTTTATCAAGCCGACTGTTGTGCTGGCCAAGGACCCGCACTTCAAACTGATGGAAGAAGAGATCTTTGGCCCGGTGGTCACGCTTTATGTCTACGAGGACGCCGAGTATGCCAAGACTCTTCACATCTGCGATGAGACCTCGCCGTACGCTTTGACCGGTGCGGTCTTCGCGACCGATCGCAAAGCAGTCGAACTGGCGGAGCGGACTCTTCGCCATGCCGCGGGCAATTTCTATATTAACGACAAGCCGACCGGCGCAGTTGTTGGTCAGCAGCCGTTTGGTGGCGGCCGTGCCTCGGGCACGAACGACAAGGCGGGCGGTATACAGAACATGCTCCGGTGGACATCGCCGCGTTCCATCAAGGAGAATTTCGTACCGCCGCGGGACTACAAGTATCCGTTTTTGGCCAAGTAGCCAGACATTGTCTGGACTGGAACGCTTCGCGCACTCACAATCAGGGATGCGTTTGATTCTCCATGTACTGCCGGGCGGCTCTGCCCGGCAGTTTTTTTGTCCAATCGCACCCTTCGGGTGCGGCACCGATTCAGGCTCGCCTCATTGGGCTCGGTTCTCGTCTCCGCTCGACCCGACGAGGTGTGTGTCAAGTTACCCACATCGCACAGCCGGGGGGCTTTCGTATCTCGTTGCGTTGTCTGCTTGTCCAACGAACTGGGTTCGTTTTGGATATTTCACGACACGAGCAGGCGGGGACGCCTGACTGAGTACTTCTCCCCAATGTGCTCGCCGGGCGTCCCCGCCCGGCGTTAACCAGAACGGCAGGCGGGGACGCCCCTCCGGCTCTGCCGGGGGACAGGCCTGCCGGCACCATGAGAGATGGGTTCGTTTGGGTTTGTTTTGTTCAGGCTCAATTTTCCTTTTCCTATGTCAGTTCAATAGGTTGCGCCGATTTGAATTGGGTTCGTTTTAGATATTTACTATTTATACGATCCTCCGTTCTTGTGCGCGGCAGACGTCCCCCTCTGCCCGTTCTACCGACTTGGCTCGGTTCTCGTCTCCGCTCGAACCGACGACCTTTCGCATCCCGGCCCCTACCGCTGGGCATAGGTCACCCTTGAAATCGAGGGTCCCCCCATATACACCGCTGAACTCAGCTTCTGGCGTGATTTGGTACGGAAATTGGAGACTGAAAAACCTCTTCGTACTTTGTCTGAGGCGATAGACTAGGATGCGATTATATTGGTGCCAATGACATGCCCTTTGCACAATGAAGAAGAAGCATTGGCGCTTTTTGACGAGGCCATTTCCAAGGATGACAATCTTGACTACCAGGGTGCCGTTCAAATTCTCAAGCATCTGCAGAATGCTCATTTAGAGGACATAGAAGAATGGAACATCCTGGAATTCCTGGGAAAGTGCCACTGGTATCTGGATGAGTTTGAACCTGCCATCCAGTGTTTGTCCAGAGCAGAAGAGATTATTTCTGATTCCTCAAACAGCCATGATCTTCTCGATAGCCTTAACCGGTTAGATATCCTAGACCACTTGGGACTCAGCTACTTTACTGTGGGTAAATATGAAATCGCCCTTGATTGCTATGAGAGAGGAGCTCCCTTTCTACACCACTATGTCGATCGCAAGTGGACCGGGAGCGAGATATCATTTTATTTGGGATGGGGGAGAACGCTCTTTTACTTGAAGCGCCATGAAGAAGCACTAGAGAAGTTGGGTCACGCCGAGACCATATCCCTTGCCCATTCACCCGGCGACGACCGCCAGTTTGGCCTAAATATCGTGCGACTGGAGTTGGGCCGAGTATACTTGTACTCTGGGAAGCTCGAAAGAGCCGATACCGTACTTGAACGCGTCGAACCAGACAGGCTCGGACAATTTGAGAGATCGCAACTGCGTGCAGCTCAAATTCGCGTAGCATTTGAGTTGCAACGATTCTTAGATGTTCTCAAGTACTTTGACAAATTTGATTCGCCCGCGCAACCTAACGATCTTCAAGGCTGGGTAGAATGCATGGTTGCGTGGTCATATTGGAAATTGCTTGACCCATCGAACGCTTCAAAACACTTGTTCCTAGCCCAGAACTACGCAGGCGATGACCCTAATTTATCTGAGAGCCTTAGACTACTGTCCTCCGAATTGCTCTCATGGAAATAGATGTTTGAATAGGCACATCTTTCCGGTGTGTTACCGGAATGTGCTAGCTTCATTTACCTCGTCCCTCGAATACGCTCGGGATGACCGGTAGGGCTCGCCCGTGATGAAGAGCATGGCAGGCGACCGACCGACAAGAACTGAGTTCGCCACGTCGCTCAACTTCGCCATTGGCAAGTTTCACTCCTCGCAATGACCAGGGTGTCGGGTTTCTCTTCCCGCTTTCGGCGGGATTCGGAACCCGACCTACCAGACTACCGCATATAGAAACTTAGAATAGCGCATTTTATAATCCTCCCATGAATTTTCGTGCAGTACTTCACCTACCGTTTTGGCAGGTGTAAAACATGGTTCCCGGTCGTACAGATCTGTAGCGCACTATTTCCATCTTTTCAATATCAAACACAACAAATGCCTTCTGTTCGTGGGAATCGCCCAAGATAAGCCATTTGCCATCCGGAGTCATGGCCATTTCGTTGACGGGCATATAGTCCGGATCAATACCGTTTTTCACTCCTACAGTAGAGACTTTCATTTTGATTCGATTAGTGCGAGTATCGAAGACAGTAAATTCACTTGGTATTGGTGGCCCCTCCTGCTGAGTGCCGCCCTAGGTGTAAAGAACATACCGACCATCGGGAGTGATAGCTAATCCTCCGTAACTGGGTACTTGCCAGTCTCTGAAGAGGACACTGTCAGAAGTTGCATCGTAAGCTTCGAATTTGTATACAAAAGGCATGACCAGTGTATATAGATACCAGACTGATTCATCTGGGGATGGAATGACGATTCCGGCTCCGCCGGGCATATCTCTTTGCTGTTTCTCCCAGGTGGTCATATCAAGATGATAGACATATCTTATGGTGTCTCCTCCGGTTCCCCACAGATAGCGGCTGTCCTTTGAAAATGTTGAGGCTACGATGTGAGAAGTGTCGGTGTAGACGATAGAGTAGTCCGATGTACGGTAGACCCACAATGTATCATTTATCACCACGAGCCATTGGTTGTCCGGCGATACGACAACTCCCCAGGGTCGGTGATTAATTTGTCCGATGCTCGTCATGCCTTGGGTCTCAATAATCTCAACATGATCGCTGAGATTGATGTAAAGGCGTGAGCCGTCCGCAGACGCAACCATGCCTCGCCAAGGATAGTATGGCAGGTAGAACGAATCCAATTTGTCGGCGTTCGGATAGTATCTGTAAAAGAGATTGCCATCAGCCGTGTTCCAGCAATAGATGGCATAGTCCTTGGCAGGCTGCTGTTTCGTAGGTGGGTCGTCACTACAGCCAGACATTGCGATTACTGATAACAAGATTGATGCGAAGACAATGAGAGACTTTGAATTCTTCCCCACTAGCACCTCCACCGCTCGAAGCCGGTTCCGTTACGAATCTATCTATGGATAACGTATCCCCCCCCCAAGTGTGTCAAGGGAAATCTTGATTTTATCGCAATAAAATGGTGTGCAACGACCACGTTGGCACTTCCGCTGCCGCAATTTGACACCAAACCGATTCTCTCTTGATTGCACAGTCTGGATTTGACGACAATTGACTTTGGAACTAAGAGGCTATCCTTTCCCCTCAAACTTCTCGAACCAGCCAAAACCGAATTCCTTAATGATCGCCAGGAACTCTTCGTTGCGCATCGGCATTTCATCGGCGCAATAATGCAATCCGAAATAATTCTGCGCGGCGTTGATATACCCCTGCTCCTGAATCGCGGCGATGCAGGCTTCGGCAAACGCACTGCCGTGAACGGTCCGGCAGACTTTGGCAATTTGATCGAGCTTTTCTGAAGTGGTCTCCATTTTCCAATCAGGATACTTGGCTTCGAAAGCGGCAAGCAGTTCGGCGTCGGGCAGGTCGCGGTAGAACTCGTCATGGACAATAGCTTCGCGGCTCAGTTTTCTTTTTGGTGCGGGGCGGAATTTGGGGTAGCCGAGTGATAACAGCACAACCGGAAAGACACCATCGGGGATTTTGAGAAGGGTTCTCGTTTCGCGGAAGCATTCCAGAACAGTACCGACATAAACCGACCCAAGACCGAGCGCATCGGCGGCGGTGCAAATATTCTGCGCGGCGATGATCGTATCCTGAAACGAAATCCAGAAATGTCTAAACGAATTCTGCGCTGAGCAAGGAGCGTGCGAAAGTGCGGTCCATCGGATGATCCTTCGCCAGTCGATACAGAACAGCAGATTGACCGGCGCAGTCTTGATAAAGAGCTGGTCTTCGTTGAGGTGAGCTAGTTCGGATTTGACGGTGTCATCGGTGATTTTGATAATTGAGAACGGCTGGAGATTCCCACCGCTGGCGGAATGAATGCCGGAGTCGAGGATGGTGCCCAGGACATCATCGGGGATTTTCCTATCGGAGAAACTTCGGCAGCTGGACCTTTCGATCAGGAGGCGGATAGTGTCGTTGGCGTAGGTTCGATTGACGGGATCATCGACACCGTGGTGGGTGAGTTCGTTGTTGTCATCGGGCATGGTGGGCTCCGGGTTTCGTCTTGGTTCTAAGGTGATGAAAGCTACAAAGGAATGCTGGTTGGGTCAATGCGAGGATGATCCGCCCAAAGCGGGACTGGCTTTGCAATTACGGCGAGTGGTTCTCGGCTTTGCTCGCGAAATGGAAATGGATTTGGTTGGCGCGACCGCACAAAAAAAGGCGACCCGGATGGATCGCCTTTGAATCAACTGAATGATTGTTTACTTCGCGGGAGCAGCCGCCACCGGATGGACCAGACCTTTGGATTTCGCGAAATCGAATTCCTTGAAGTTCGGGTTACCTTCCTTCTTGTGGCAATTGACGCACGTAGCTTCGGTCGGCATAACCAGACCGGCTTCGACAGCAATCTTCATCTGAGCAGCTTTGTCCGCTTTGAACTTGGCAGCGCTCATGATGGTCGGCTTCTTGTATTCAGAACCGGCACCGTGGCACGCTTCGCAGGAAACGTTGACGAT
Source organism: Candidatus Zixiibacteriota bacterium (assembly GCA_049290195.1). Classification (GTDB taxonomy): domain Bacteria; phylum Zixibacteria; class MSB-5A5; order GN15; family FEB-12; genus FEB-12. Next base: position 755 of record JBATNE010000002.1, on the reverse strand, counting down.
GGCGGAATCGGCAGCGGTCTTGCCAGTCATATGGCAACCGGTGCATTCGGCCTTCTTCTGTTCTTCCGGCTTCAACGCGGCGAAAGCGGTCGCGTGCTTGGTCTTTGACCAGGAATCAAACTGCGCTTTGTGGCACATTTTGCAGGCTTTTTCGCCAACGAACGTGGCTTTGGCTTTGTCCTGAGCCATCACCAGCGAAGCCATCGCGAAGATGGCGACTACCAGCACGATACCCAGAATCGTGAACTGCTTTTTCATCAAATTACCTCCTCGAACGTCTAGTTATAAGTTATACCCAAAAAGGTCTTATTACGTCCCTAAAAAAAACCGATAACAAGGATATCTTGCTCCCTGACCCGTTGTCAAGTCATTTTGGTACAAGGGGTGGCGCCAAGTGAGGGGAAATAATTGGCTTGCGGAGCGGTTTCAAAAGTCGTACCATTCGGTGAATATTTATGAGAGTTCTGATAGTTACTCAGCACTTTCCCCCGGAACGAGGCGCCGTAAGGCGTCTTTTTGAGTTTGGGCGGTACTTCGTCCGCCAGGGGCATGAAGTGTGTGTCACCACCGCTATTCCCAACTACCCGGATGGGGTCGTCCCGCCGAAGTATCGTGGGCATTTCTTCTATCAGGAAGAAATGGATGGAGTTACGGTCTATCGTAACTGGGTGCTTGCGGCCTCTAACAAGTTCCCCGGCAGGCGGATGATCGGGTTTGTGACCTTTCTTCTGACTACGTTTATCAACTCGTTCCGG
>JBATNE010000001.1:0-1509 GCA_049290195.1 Candidatus Zixiibacteriota bacterium | reverse complement strand
GCACAGTCCTCGATTATGTGAAGTATCTGGAGTGGCATTCTGTAAGAGCCTTGCTGCAAGGGGTGTTTCAGCGGCTGATGTGGTTGTAGGCTGGACATAATATCTGCGGTTGCTTGAAGTGGTGGTTCCACTTCAGGAGACCGTTATGAACCACACCACTTTGTACCAGGCCAAGCCAAGCGCGCGGCCATCTGGCGCTTCCACGGATCACATCGCCGAGGAACTGCGCTGTTATGACGAACACATGCGCGATGTGCGAGGACTGGCGGCAGGGACGCGCCAAGACCGGATTCGTGTCGCAGGTTGGCTACTGCGACAGAAATTCAAAGGGCGCGCGATCGATATTGCGAAGCTGCGACCCGACGATGTTAGGCAGTTCCTCGCCAGTCAGATGGATGCGCACCGAACAGCTTCCAACGCATCTCGTCTGGCAGCGGCGCTGCGGAGCTACTTCCGCTATCGGACCATCTGCGGCGATCAGGTCGGCAGACTGACTGCGGTCATCTCGAATCCCGTCCACTGGAAGCTGGCGTCATTGCCACGCGCACTCAAGTTCGATGAAGTCGCGCGCCTGCTGAACTCCTTCACTCCCGACCATCGGTGGCCGAAACGCGGCTACGCCATCGTCCGTTGCGCACTGGACATGGGACTTCGGGCCGGTGAGATCGCCCGTCTCATGATCAGTGATATCGACTGGCGTTCAGGCACGGTGACGCTACGGGGTACGAAGTCGCTGCGCCAGGACGTTCTGCCTTTACCGATGGAAGCCGGGCAGGCGCTGGCCGACTATCTGCAACATGAACGCCCGACCTCCAACCATCCAGCCATCTTCGTTCGACATAAGGGAACACACGATCAACCCACCACATCATCGGCGATCCAGAAGGTAATCAAACGTGCCTGCCGCCGCATTGGCCTGATCCATTCCAGCGCTCATGCACTCCGCCATACCCTGGCGTGCCGCCTCGTCGAGAATGGCAGTTCGCTCAAGGAGGTGGCCGATGTTCTCCGTCACCGTTCGCTAAGCACCACCCTGATCTACGCCAAGCTCGACACACCCAAGCTGGCGACCGTTGCACTGCCGTGGCCAAGGAGAGAGTCATGAGTGCGCGCATCCGCTTGCAGGCAAGAATCGAAGACTATCTTGCCGAGCGCCGTCGCCTTGGATTCGAGTTGCGATCGTGGGACACGTTCCTGACGGGCTTCGCGTGCTTCGTCTCCAGCCGGCATCATCGTGGGCCGCTGACCGTCAAGCTTATGACGGACTGGGTGCGTCAGGGCAAAGGTGGCCAAGGATCCCCGGGGACCTGGGCACGTCGCCTGGAGAAGCTGCGTCTATTTGTCCGTTATCTGAAGCAGTTCGAGCCCGATACCGAGGTCCCGGATGAGTCGATCTTCGGACCGGTACCCGGTCGCGTGGCACCGCACATCTACCGTGAAGAGGAGATCGTCGAATTGTTGGCAGCGGCACGCAAGCTCGGGCCACGCGGTAGTTTGCGTCCAGCCACT